>JAEPMM010000344.1 GCA_017643965.1 Marinobacter sp. | reverse complement strand
GCCCAGAAAGCCACAACCGATACTGGCAAGCTCGCGCTTTCCAACGAGACCTATAATTCGGTCAAGCTCAGCTCGCTGTTGCTCGGCAGCAACAACGCCACGACGGCAACCGGCACCGTTTTCGCCGAACTGGGCTTTATTCCCAGGTTCGACAAGGCCGGACAAAGCGTGCCTCTGCGTATTGGTCGGGGCGCACTGATGACCGGGTCAGATGTCGCGGTAAACGTTGCCGGAGAGCTGCCGGCGGGCTTTTCCTCTGGAGCCATCCAGGTGCGCTTCCTGTCTGATGCCACCGGGTTCCTGATGAGCAACCCTTACACCGACAACGAGAACTCACCACGACTGGTCGAGCTCTACATCGATATGGCCCTGAACACCGAGAACACCATTGCCAACGCCGCCCTGGGTCAGCAGCTGATGCACGTGCATCTGGTCGGAACCGCACTGGTGAAAAACGGCACTCTGACCATCGAGGCCGTCGGTGTGATCGAGCCGGATGTCATGGGCGTTGACGTCGCCTCCGGACTTATCTCCTTCCGGCTGGAGGGCTACCGCAACCCGGACGACGCGCCGCCAGAGGCAAGCTTTGCCGACAGCGACGCGCCAACCATCAAGAGCTGGGTGCCCGGCGAGGACAATCAGGACAAATTGCGCCCCGGCGACCCGGTCATCGTGTATTTTTCCGAACCGCTGTTGCCCGGCTCGGTGAACGCCGACTCCGTAAAACTGTACAAGGACGGGGTTGAACAGACGGCCTCTCACTCATTGAACGGCTCCGCTCTGGTGGTGACGCCCGCCCAACCGTTGGAACATGGTGCGGACTACAGCCTGTTGCTCAACGGTATGACCGATCTGGCCGGACACGAAGTAGCTGCCCCCCAACTTGATTTTGCGCTGCCTCCAACCCTGGAGGGCACATCTGCGGCACAGTCTCCGATTGCCCTGACCACCCTTCCGGGTTTCCCCTGCACCAAAACCGCGGTCAATACCGCCAGCGGGCACCAGGGCCGATGCGCCGGCGGCAAAACCTCCGATGACCTCCTGCCGATTCCCGCGCACCCGAACAACAGGGCGGTCTCGGTACGCTTCTCCCAGAACATGGACCCGGCCAGCATTTCCGTGGGCGATTCTCTTACCTTCGAGTCGTTTCAGGATGGCAGCTGGACGCCTGTGCCCACCTCAGACTACGTGGTCAACACCGGTCCACGGCACCTGACGGTAATGCCTGTACTGGGCTGGACCGAGGGTACGCTCTACCGCTACACACTGAACGCCAATACCCCGCTGCGATCGCAATCCGGACTGCCACTGCAAACCGAGATACTGACCCAGGGAACGCGCAGCCAGAGCAACCGCACATTCGGCGGCCAGCCCATGGTGAACTACTTCACCGGAGCCGCACCCCAGACTGATCGTGTTGCCCTGCCCCTGCGCAACCTGCCGGCAGCGGATGCCAATGCCGACCTGGATTACCAGTCCGGGCTGGAGGCTGGTTCCGTTTCAGGTGAAAGTGTGGCAAACGCAGCCGGCCTGCGGGCGTCCGGCGTAAGCGCCATCAATGACGAAACCCTGGTGCAGGGTGCAAATATTGGTTGCGCCGTCGGGCTGAACTGCGAGCAGAACCAGTTTATCTACCTGTCTGCCATGCTGGACACCCTGGTCACGGGTGACACAGAAGAGGATGGAAGCATACCGGTCGACATTCTCCCCTCCATGCTCGCCACGACGTCCAGCAGCGTCTGGGCGTTTATAGATACCAGCTTTGTCGATCTGTTTCCCGACTTCGTGCTCAGCGTGGATCTCGAGGAAAATGAAGAGATCGCCACTGGCCCGATGCTGATGCGCATTCGCTACGCCGAAAATGAGCAAGGGGATTTCGTGCCACCCGGCGGCAAGATCCTCACGAACAACAACGGGGAGCTGACCTTCGCAACAACACTGGACGTTTACCTCGACGCGCCCTTCCTGAACCCAAGCATAGGGCCGGCCAACCTCGGCCACAATCTCAGGAGCTATCCGATCAACGGCCTTGAGCTCAGGGGTCCCATTACCTTCCTGGACGATGGCAGGATGCAGATTGCACTGGAAAACCTGAATCCGGTCCCGATTGATGTCGAGGTAACCGGTGAAATTGAGATCACCTCCGAGAATACCAGCGGTATCTGCGGCAGCATTCTTTTCAGCTGGCTGTGTGAAGGGATAGCGAACTCCGCGATCGATGCAAACACCCGCATTCACCTGGAAATTCCTGCCGGAAAACTGCGCCTGAACTACATCTCTCCGTACACGCAGAACTGACAGCCTGAAACCGTTCAGCACCCGGGAGCCGACCGGCCCCCGGGTGCTGAACCGCAACAAAATGTCGCACTCCCTGACACTTTCCCTACAAACCCTGTCTGTTCAGGCCTCGCACCTAATCAGAGACTGGTCAATCCTGTAAGGGCACTCTACAGGTGATCTTTTAGACGACACTCCCTGTCATTGAGGCCAACGTCCCAAAAAGACAAGGCGATTACACTCTGAAACAGCTGTACCAATACCCAATAAATGTGACCCGGCCCTGCGCCTGAGTCACGTGAACATGAAAGACAAAAATAACAGGAGTCAGATTCATGTCCGGTTCTCACCGTTTCGCAGTACGGGCGCTTACGCTTGCCATCGCCACCTCCTCAGCAGGACTTGCAACCACCGCCTCAGCCAGCATGGGCAACCTCGGCACCGCCTATGGCGTGATGCCGGTGGACGTTGCTACCGCGCAGTCCCTGTCGATGTTCAATGACCAGGTGTCTGCCACTTACTACAACCCGTCTTACCTCACCAGCGACGAGCGTGGCGAACTGACCGCTGGCATACTTCATTCCGAGCAAGAGCTGCGCTCAAGCCGGTCAGACGCCGATGGTGACATCATCTCTGATAGCCCCAGTCAGCATGTGTTGATCGGCATGAAAACCAACCTGGGCTCTCTGACACGTTTCAATCACCCTATTTACCTGGGTTTTATCGCCGGCGTTGAGAAGTATGGCAAGGAGCTGCTGGCGTTTTCCTCCGAAACCTCAGAGACCGGCCAGTACCTGCAATACGGCAAGGAACCGCTGTTCCTGAACATCGGTGGCGCGACACCTCTCTGGCGTGGCATTTCAGGCGGTTTTTCCGTGCGCGTTACCCTTGAAGCTCAGGCTCAGCTGGATGCGGTGTCCACTCTCGGTGGCGAGACAACTCGTGAACGGCTCTCGGTCAACGCCGAGCCGTCCCTGAAATCCATTCTCGGCACCACCATCAAATGGGGAGAAACCTTCTGCCCGGAAAGCAGCTGCTTTCTGGATGGCTGGGAGTCAGCGGTGACCTACCGAACCAAGTCAGCCTCCTCAACTGCCGTAAACTCTAATATCATCGTGACTCAGACCATTCCGGACCCAGGCCTCAGCCTCGCAGTTGCGACCATTGACTCTTTTCAGCCCGAGACCTTCGCGTTCGGCACCCAGTACAAAGGCGACGGCTGGCGCGTTGGCGGCAGCATTGAGCAACAAAACTGGTCAGAGCTTGAGGATGAATTCAGCGGCGACACCGTCCGCGACCAGCAAAGCGTCAGTGCCGGCGACCGCATCAAGTTTGACGACATACTGATTCCCCGCATCGGTGCAGAAATGGAACTCGGCCAGCATTTCGCCATTCGCGGTGGCCTGGCCTATGAGGAATCCCCTCTCAAAACCACCCGCACCCCGGAGCTGAACTATCTCGACAGCGACAAAATTGTGGCGGGAGTGGGTCTGAGTGCTACGTATAGCCGCACCCGGCTGATGGCGTACCCTATTCGCCTCGATATCGGTTACCAGTACCAGCAACTGCAGAAACGTGACTTCACCATCGTCGACTTCGACGGCAACGAGCAACAGGCCACGGCCGACGGCGATATCCACGTCGTCAGCGTCTCGATCACCCTGAAG
>JAEPMM010000045.1 GCA_017643965.1 Marinobacter sp. | reverse complement strand
TGTTTCTTGAGAGCGGTCGTTCGTCCTCACCGCAGCATCGGTCAAAGTGGGCTCGTTTGAGACATTCGCTGCGGTTCGCATAAATGACAGACATGAGCCGGCCCCCGGACTTCGTGAAAATTAACTTTTGTTTTTAGTGATATGGGCGACATACGTCATTTTCCGTTCCTGGAAGCGCCGGACAGCCGCCTGATCAACGATGGCTACAAACTGCTGGAAGAGCTGGGCGCGGTGGATGACAAGCGCCGGGTGACCCGTCTCGGCCAGACCATGTCGCGGCTGCCGCTGGACCCTCGCCTTGCGCGCATGCTGGTGACCGCGGCAGAGCTTGGCAGCCTGTCGGAAACGCTGGTGATCATTGCCGGCCTGAGTATTCAGGACCCGAGGGAGCGCCCGCAGGATAAACAGCAGGCAGCCGACCAGGCCCATGCACCGTTTAATGACAAGGAATCCGATTTCGCCAGTCTTCTGAATTTGTGGCGCTTTTACGAGGAGCAACGGCAGGAGCTATCGCAGAATCAGTTGAAGAAAGTCTGTCAGAAAACCTTCCTGTCGTGGATGCGCATGCGGGAGTGGCGCGATATTCACCGTCAGCTGACGCTGATCTGCCGCGAGCAGAAACTGGCGATCAATACCGAGCCGGCCAACTACGATTCGCTGCACAAAGCGATCCTTGCCGGACTGCTGGGGCAGGTGGCACTGAAGGTGGAAAAACGGGAGTACCTCGCCACCCGAAACCGGAAAGTAACCCTGTTTCCCGGTTCGAAAGTCGCCAAGAGCGCGCCGAAGTGGATTGTTGCCGCTGAAATCGTTGAAACCAGCCGGGTGTTTGCACGAACGGTGGCGGCGATCCAGCCGGAATGGATTGAACCATTGGCCGGCCACGTGGTGAAGCGCCACTATTTTGAGCCGCACTGGGAGCAGAAACGCGGCCAGGTGATGGGCTACGAGAAAGTCACGCTGTACGGGCTGGATGTCGTGACACGGCGCCGTATTCCCTACAGCAAGGTGGACCCGGGAGTCTGTCGGGATCTGTTTATCCGCCGTGCCCTGGTTGAGGGGGACTACCGGTCTCGCGCGCCGTTCATCGAGCGCAACCGGGCGTTGTTGGACACGGTGGAAAACCTGGAGAAGAAAACGCGGCGGCGAGATTTGCTGGTGGACGACGAGGCACTGGTGGCGTTCTACGATCAGCGTTTGCCCGAGGACATCGTCAGTGGCCGGCATTTCGAAAGCTGGTGGAAGGGTCTGAGTGCGCCGGAACTGAAGAACATGGAATTGACGGAGCAGGATATCCTGCAGCGGCCTGTGGATGCGCAGGCCGGCAACCTGTACCCGGATTTTCTGGCGTGGGAGGGCGTTCAATACCCCCTCAGTTACGAGTTTGAACCCACCAGCGAGCGCGACGGCGTCACGCTGCAGGTGCCGCTGATGGCATTGAAGCAGATTCCGGCCCGGCGGCTGGAATGGCTGGTTCCGGGTCTGCTGAGGGAGAAATGCATCGCGCTGGTGAAAGGCCTGCCCAAATCCTTGCGACGCAATTTTGTGCCGGTGCCGGATTTTGTGGACGCGGCTCTGGAGAACCTGCAACCCACCAATGAACCGCTGGCCCTGCAGCTAGGAGAGCAACTGCGGCGAATGACCGGTGTGCAGATTGATCCCCAGGCGTGGTCAGAGGATGAGTTACCGCGGCATCTCAGGATGAATGTCCGCGTGCTCGGGGATGGCGGCAAGGTCATGGCGGAGGGCCGCGAGGCGTCGGTCCTTCAGGGGCAGCTTGAGGGCCAAGCCGAGGAGGCACTTGCATCTGCGGCACAAGCGAGTGATGACAAGCTGACGGATCAGGTTCACGAGACGTGGGATTTCGGAGCCTTGCCTGAGTCGGTCCAGACCGAGCGGGGCGGAATGCAGGTTACGGTCTACCCGGCGCTGGATGATCAGGGTAAAGGGGTCAGGGTAGCGCAATACCTTGACCGCTTGACCGCGGAGGATGCCACTCGCAAGGCCGTCGCCAGGCTGATGCTCAACCGTTTTGGCAACACCCTGGACGATCTTGAGCGCAAACTGCCTCATTTCAAGGCCTCGGCACTGATGTTTGCCCCGGTCGGTCAGGCCCGGGTGTTGCTGGATGACCTGCTGTTGGCGACAGCCATGACGCACTTTCTGCCCGATGAATTGCCCCGTGACCGGCAGCACTTTGACGCCATCTTTAATCAGGGTCGCGGTGATTTCATCCCTGCGCTGGAACAGGCCGACCGCCATCTGTACGACGCCATGCAGGGTTATCACCGGGTAGCCAAGCAGCTGAAAGGGAAAATCAGCCTGTCCCTGGCCAACAGCATGGCGGATCTGAAGTTCCAGCTGCGACACCTGGTCTACCCCGGGTTTCTGGTGGCGACACCCCCTACCTGGCTTCAGCAGTTCGGCCGCTATTTCGAGGCCGCGGCTCTGCGGCTGGAGAAAATGCCCCGGGAGACCGGTCGCGAGCGTGAATTTCTCCACACCATCGAACCCCTGTGGTCCCGCTACGCCAGTAAACTCGAGCAGCAGCAGCGCCAGGGGGTTCGGGATCCTGAGCTGACCCAGTACCGCTGGATGCTGGAAGAGTTCCGGGTGTCATTCTTTGCACAGCAACTGGGCACGGTCATGCCGGTCTCGGTCAAGCGCCTTGACCGCCAGTGGGAGCAGACACGGCTGTGATACTTTCGTCGTCGCGGGCAAATCGTCGGGACTGTGTTACTATTTGGTGCATTATCGGAATTATCTTTCACTCTTTTGAAGACAGTTGACGTGGGGTTAGCGTGATTAAAGCCGTCATTAGCGGAACCGGTCTGTACACACCGCCTGCAACCATTGATAACGACGAGCTGGTGGAGGCATTCAACGCCTTCGTAGAGCTTGAGAATGCCCGAAACGCGGACGAAATAGCCCGTGGCGAACGGGAACCCTTGCAACCTTCTTCTTCTGCCTTCATCGAGAAAGCATCCGGGATCAAGCGCCGCCATGTGATTGACAAGCAGGGCATCCTGGATCCGCAGCGGATGGCGCCATCGATTCCGGACCGCAGCAATGACGAACCGTCAGTGCAGTGCGACATGGCCGTTGCAGCCTGTCAGGAGGCGTTACAGCAGGCCCGCAAAACCGCAGCCGACGTGGACGCGGTGATTGTCGCCTGTTCCAACCTGCAACGGGCGTATCCGGCCATCTCCATCGAGGTCCAGGAAGCCTTGGGTGTTGACGGCTTTGCCTATGACATGAACGTCGCCTGCAGTTCGGCAACCTTCGGCCTGCAGGCGGCGGTGAACTCCGTGGAAAATGGCAGCGCCCGCGCGGTGCTGGTTGTGAGCCCGGAAATCTGTTCGGGCCACCTCAATTTCCGCGATCGCGACAGCCACTTCATTTTCGGTGACGCCTGCACCGCGATCCTGGTTGAGCGGGAATCCGATGTTGCCGCCGGCCAGGGCTTCGAGATTCTTGGTACCAGCCTCAAAACCCGGTTCTCGAATAACATCCGCAACAATTTCGGTTTCCTGAACCGTGCCGATGAATCCGGTGTGGGCAAGCCGGACAAGCTGTTTGTTCAGCAGGGCCGGAAGGTGTTCAAGGAAGTGTCACCACTGGTGGCAGAGACCATACTGGCTCAGCTGCAGCAGTTGACCCTGGCACCCGATGATTTGCGACGCATGTGGCTGCATCAGGCCAATCTCAACATGAATCAGTTGATTGCCCGCAAGGTGCTTGGCCGCGACGCCACCACCGATGAGGCCCCGGTGATTCTTGATGAATACGCCAATACCAGTTCGGCCGGCTCCATCATTGCCTTCCACAAGAACAAGGACGATTTGCAGACCGGCGACCTCGGGGTGATTTGCTCGTTCGGTGCCGGGTATTCTATCGGCAGCGTTGTCGTGCGCCGCCGATAACAACTCTGATCAATCGGTTGCCAGGGCTCGCAGTGAGTCCGGCAACCGGGTCGATGAGCGGTTGACGCGGTCAAACCAGACAATTTTGGCATATCCCTCGGCGTACAATTCCCCGGTGTCGGCATCTGTCAGTGTGTGATACGTGTCAAGGCTGGTATTACCCGCCTTGTCAGCGTATGTTTTGACCACAACCGACGCTGGATGGCTCAATTCCTTCAGAAAGGTCGCGCTGGTCTTTATAATGATCGGACCGTCTGCGGCCTCGGGGCCACCGAGGTTCATGGAGTTCAGCCACACAATTCGGGCTTCCTCAAAAAAGCGGAAATAAACCGTGTTGTTGGCGTGGCCGTATGCATCCATATCCCCCCAACGCAGGGGTGTGGACAAGGTGTTGACTAGATTTCCGGGTACTGACATCGGGTTCCTCCGAACCTGAGAGCGAATAAAAAGAATAACAGAGCCGGTATTCTCGACGAACAGAAACGGAATTAACAACCTCAGGCTCTTAGATGACACATTTTTATTTCCGGCGCCCGTCGCCGACGCTGGTTTTATTCGCTCTGCTTGCCCTGTTTGCCGGTGCGTCGAACGCAGCCGCCCAGAACATGCAGGAGCCAGCGCCGGAGCAGTCGCAGCCGGTGAACGAATCGGATCCTTATGAGGACTGGAACCGCAAGGTGTATGGCTTCAATGAGGCCATCGACAACTGGTTCCTGCGCCCCATCGCCAGTGGATACCGGACGGTCATGCCCGGATTTGCGGATCGGGCAGTCACCAATTTTTTCAATAACCTCACCGAAGTTCGAAATTTCGCAAACAGTCTGTTCCAGCTCAAGGGCGAGTCTGCAGTGGTTGCGGCGGGTCGCTTTACCTACAACACCGTGTTTGGTCTGGGTGGGCTGATTGACGTCGCCACCGCCTTCGAACTGCCGGAGCGTCCGGAAGATTTCGGCCAGACACTGGGTTACTGGGGCATGAACTCCGGCCCGTACCTGATGTTGCCTTTTCTGGGACCGTCCAACCCCCGTGATCTGACCGGTTTCGGCACCGATTTGGTGTTACTGCCGTCTGCCTGGAATTATGCCGAAACTCCGGATGTGTATTACGCCCGTGGCCTGCAGATTGTCGATAAACGCGCCGACCTGATTCCCGCCGAGGGCTTTATGTCCGGAGACGGCTATACTTTCGTAAGAAACGCCTATCTGCAGCGCCGGGAATTCCTGATCAATGATGGTAAAACCACATCTGATCCGTTTGCTGAAGAAGACGACGACCTGATGCTGGAAGATTTCTGACGCCAATGACCGACGACCGCATTCGCAAGTTTCGCAAAATGCTGGCGGAGGCACCCAATTACGAAGTTTGGAAAGCCGCAGCCCTGGAACTCGATTTCCTCGAGGGTAGCGCTGAGTGGAAAGAGGATTTTGTTTCCGACCTTTACCATTACGAGCTGATCTACGATCGGCTCAGCAATCTCCAGCAGTACCGCCAACAGAACGATGTTGAGCGCCTCAAGCGTGCGTTGAGGGAGGGGTTGCATCACGACCTGGGAAACATGGGGAACCCGGCGCTCTATACCCAGTCACGGGTGGGCACCAAACACCTGATTGAAGAGTACATCGTTCAGGTGTGTGAAGCGCTGGATTTCCTTTGCGATCACCCCGTCCCGGGTTTCCCGATATCCGAAAAGCTCCAGTTCTTCCGCGACACCCTGAACAGCTATGGTCGCACGACGCTCCTGCTCAGCGGTGGTGCAACGCTCGGCATGTTTCATTTCGGCGTCATCAAGGCGCTCTGGGAAAAGGGGCTGTTGCCTCAGGTGATTGCCGGTTCCAGCATTGGCGCCATTATTGCCGGCATTCTGGGTGTTCATACGGATGCGGAAATCCCGGAAATGCTGGTGCCGGAAAACCACCACCTGAAAGCCTGGAAATGGCGGGGGCTGCTCAGCGCCATGCGGGGTGACGGCCTGATGGATCAGGATCAGCTCAAGTCCTGCCTGCGGGCAAACATGGGTGAGCTGACGTTCGAAGAGGCGTATCAGCGCACCGGGCGCTCCATCAACGTCAGCGTCTCGCCGGTACAGGCCCATCAGAAGGCACGATTGTTGAGTGGGTACACCTCGCCGTACCTGCTGGTCTGGAGTGCTGCGCTGGCGAGTGCCGCAGTACCGGGCATTTTCCCGCCGGTCACCCTGATGAAAAAGGACATTCACGGCCACTCGCTGCCGTATATGCCGAGGCTGAAATTTGTGGACGGCTCTGTGGTCAGCGATCTGCCGATTGAGCGTCTGATGCACCTGTACGACGTCAACTACACCATCGTCAGCCAGACCAATCCCCATGTGGTTCCGTTTCTGGCCCGGGGCGGGCGGGACGAAAAACTCAGTCTGGCAAAGCTGCCGCTGCATCTGGTCAAGTCCGAAATCCAGTTCCACGGCCAGGGGTTGTTCGACTACCTCCGCAAGCGGGTGCGCCCGGAAATACTTCGACAGATCTCCGGACAGATGTACACCATCATGGCGCAACGCTATTCCGGCGATGTCACCATAGCGCCCGATTACCGGTGGCGGGACTTCCGGCGTATGCTGAGCAACCCGGAGCCGGCGTACGTGCGGGAAATGATCCTCGCCGGTGAGCGCGCGACCTGGCCCAAGATCTCAATGATTCGTTCCCACGCCCGGATTTCCAAGACCCTGGAGCGCTGTGTCCGTCGTCTCAAAAACCAGCAAAAACGGGCCACCGGTGAATTAAGGCTGGTCAGCAATGCCGAATCCGGTAGCTCCTGAGATGACACGCCAGGGAACCGGGCGGTATGATGAGCGCGGTATCGGGGGCGACGTCTGTCCCTGCGACTTTTTCTTTCTCCGCCTGAGCACCTGACTGGACACTCATGTACTACGATTTCTTCGGTTTTCGGGAACCCCCGTTTTCGATTGCTCCGGATCCCCGCTACCTGTATCTGAGTGAGCGCCACAAAGAAGCGTTGGCGCACCTCATGTATGGCGTTCAGGGGCAGGGCGGGTTTATTGTCATTACCGGAGAGGTGGGCACAGGGAAAACCACCGTCAGCCGCTGTTTTATCGAAAACGTTCCCGACCACGTCGACATCGCCCTGATTCTTAACCCCAGGTTGTCCGCCCGGGAGTTGCTGTCGTCGGTTTGCGACGAGCTGGAAATTTCTCACCCTCTGGGCGCAAGCATCAAACAGCTGGTTGACCTGATCAATGCCGATCTGCTGAAAGCCCATGCGGCGGGCCGCCACAAAGTCCTGGTGATTGACGAAGCACAGAACCTGTCCGCAGATGTGCTTGAGCAGCTGCGGCTGCTGACCAATCTGGAAACCGCTGAAAAGAAGCTGCTCCAGATCGTGTTGCTGGGTCAGCCGGAACTCCAGGCGTTGTTGGCGCGACCGGAGCTTCGCCAGCTGAACCAGCGAGTGACTGCCCGTTATCACCTGGATGCGCTGGCTGCGGACGAGCTGCCGGGCTACCTGCGTTACCGGCTCGGAGTGGCGGGACTGCGTGCAGACATCTTCACCGCCGGCGCAATCAAGACATTATTCCGCGTCAGTGACGGCATTCCACGACTGGTCAACCTGATCAGTGACCGTGCCTTGCTGGGTGCCTATGCGGAAGGCGAGCACGTCATCACCCGCGGGCACATCCGCACGGCCGCGCATGAAGTCAAGGGTGGTATGTCAGCCGCTGTTGCCTCCCGCAACGGGAGAAACAAGCGGCACTGGCTGATGATATCGGCCTCCGTGCTGCTGGCGCTGGTTGCCACTGTGTTGCTGCTCGATCGCTGGGATACCGATGCGGTGTCGCCGAGCCCGCAAGCGAGCGAAGCCGTGCAGCCGCTGGAGGGTGCCATCGAACGCCTCGAGGACGAAGACGAGGCCGCGATCGAGAACGAGAGCGAGAGCGAGAGCGAGAGCGAGATCGGGAACCAGAACCAGAATCAGGAAGAAGGCCGCACGCAGGCCGACCTTCCGACCCTTCCGGAGTTCGACTTTGCCCGCCAGACCAGCTCGCGAACCGGGGCCTACCGTTTGCTGTTTTCGATCTGGGGTCTGGACTATTCGCCCTCGGAAAACCCTGCTGAGTGCCTGTTTGCCGTGGCAAACAATTTACGATGCCTCGACCGTCAGGGGACCTGGGGCAGTCTGTCATTTCTGGACAGGCCCGCCATATTGGAGCTGCGCAACATGGAAGAGAACATGGGAGAGGATTCCCGGGCAGGGGCGACGGGAGAAACCGGTTATGCCGCACTGCGCAGCATTAACGGCAAGGAGGCGGTGCTGTTGACCACGGACGGCTTGCAGACAGTGAGTGCCGGTTCCCTTGAACGCTATTGGTCCGGAAAGTTCACTGTGCTCTGGCAGTTGCCGTCCTACATGCTGGGTGAGCGCGACGAAACCCCGGCTGCCCGCGCCGGCATGGCCGCCAGAATGATGGAGTTGGCGGAACTGTACAGCCCTGATCCTGCAGAGAACGACCGGATCAATCGAATGGACCTGGACGAACAGGTAAGGTGGTTCCAGAGCAAGAAAGGCCTGGCCGTTGACGGCATTGCCGGCCCCATGACCCTCATTCAGATAAACAACGACCTGGACGCAGATCTCCCGCGGCTGAGTGACGGCGCATCGGGTGGAGGGAACTGATGTCCTACATTCTTGACGCCCTCAGAAAATCCGAAAGCGAGCGCCGCCAGGGCAAGGTTCCTGACCTCGGCCAACAGGTTCAGATAATTCACAAGCCGCGTAAGAAATCGGTCCCGCCTGCCGTCTGGATCACCATTGCGCTGATCATTAACGCCGTGGTTCTGGCCTTCATATTCTGGCCGGTGATGACGGAGAAGACCCTTACGACTACAGCGCCGGAGACACAGGAGGCACCGGAGCCTCAGGAAACCCCGGAAACCCGGGACACACCTGTTGTTAACGTGCCCGAGGTGCCCCCCGTGCGTGAGCCTGAACTCATTGAAACCGGCGAGCCGGAGCCCCGCCTGGCGCCCACAATTATTGTACCGGACCGCAGGTTGCCGGTGGCGTCCCCCACTGAACCCGCGCAAATCCCGGAGGGCCGTGTGCCGCACCTTGTCGAGTTGCCCGTGCCGTTTCAGAGAAGCATTCCCGATCTGAAGTTCAACAGTCACATCTACGCCTCTGAGCCGTCGGCGAGACGGGTGATGATCAACAACCAGTATATGCGGGTCGGCGACAGCTTTTCCGGCATTCGTGTTGAACGCATCACCGAAGAGGGAGTAGAGCTCAGCAAGGAGGGCCGCCGGTTCCGTGTGGGTGTGGTTCGTGACTGGGTGAGCCCTCGCTGATGGCCCTCGCTGACGACACCAAGCAGCAGATTCAGCAAAGCTACCGGGACGTGCTGGCGGGCAAGGATATTCGTGCCCGTTACGGTCAGCGCCTGATGATTGCGGAAATCGCGCGGTATATGGGCGATATCACCGAAAATGACGGCCAGCGCACCTCGCCCCCGTCCGCCTGTGTGGTGGAAGCGGGTACCGGTACCGGGAAGACTCTGGCCTATCTGATTGCGGCAATTCCGGTTGCCAGGGCGCTGGGCAAGACCCTGGTCATCTCGACCGCCACGGTCGCGTTGCAGGACCAGATCGTGCACAAGGATCTGCCGGACCTGAAGAAACACAGTAAAATGGATTTTTCATGGACCCTGGCGAAGGGCCGCGGACGCTACCTGTGCATGTCGCGGCTGGAGGCAAGACTGCATGACGAGGGTAATGGCGACAGCGATACCATGCCACTGTTCCTGCTTGATGGCCCGGGGCATGAGGAGCCAGGCACCCGAGCATTCTTTGAGGAAATGTTGGCCAGTTACGGGTCCCGTACCTGGGATGGCGATCGGGACCACTGGCCTGACCAGATTCCCGATGACGTCTGGCGCCAGGTGACCACCGACCACCGCCAGTGCACCAACCGGCATTGCAGCTACTTTGACAGCTGTGCCTTCTTCGACGCCCGTAAAGACCTGGACGATGCTGATATCGTGGTAGCCAATCACGATCTGGTGCTGGCGGATCTGGCGTTGGGCGGCGGCGCTATTCTGCCGGAGCCGGAGAATGCCCTGTTCATTTTTGACGAAGCCCACCATTTACCCGACAAGGCACTCAATCATTTCGCCGCGTCGGTTCCGCTGAATGCCACGCGCCAGTGGCTCAAGCAGCTTTCGCAGGCGCTGGGCAAGATGCAACCCTACCTGTCGCCGTCGACGCTGGCGGCAAAGACCATTGATCGTGTCAGCCATGCCTCCCGGGAAGTGGACGTGGCGCTGACCGAGGTCTATGACGAGGCCGAGCAGAATACCGGCTGGGAATTCAGTGAGGAACGTCGCTCTGCCCAGTGGCGGTATCCGGAAGGTGAGTTGCCGGAAGCACTGGCGGAGCTGGCTGCAAACGCGCGCCTGGTAACCGCCAACCTGGTTCGTCAGCTTGGCGTGATGGCGGATGAGCTGCAGAAAGCCTTTGATGAGCGTAAAGAACATGAGGTGGATCGGGAGACAGCAGAGTCCTGGTACCCGGTGATCGGATCCTTCCACGCTCGTTCGGAAGAGCAGCTGAGACTCTGGGCGGCCTGGTGTGAGCCCACGGCAGTGAAAGCCGAGCAGGACGCGTCCGGCGAGGAGGCACCGCCCAAACCCCGAGCAAAGCTGAAAAGCCCACCGGCGGCCCGCTGGGCGGTTCGCCAACGCTGGGATCACGCCGAAGATATCACCCTCTTCAGCAGCCCGGTACTGGCAGACAATCTGTTGTATTCCCGTTTATGGTCGCGGGCCTACGGCGCGGTGCTGACCAGTGCCACGCTGACCGCGTTGGGACGATTCGATCGCCTTCAGGCACGGGCAGGCCTGCCGGAGGCCAGCCGTTTTCTGGTGGTGCCGAGTTCTTTCCGCTATGCCGAAATGGCCACTGTGGAAGTACCGGCGATGACCGCCATGCCCACCGATGATGCTTTTACGGACGCATTGGTGTCACGGTTGCCGGCTCTGTGGGCAGGGGAGAAGGCTACTCTGGTGTTGTTCACCTCCCGCCGGCAAATGCAACTTGTGCGGGATGCGCTGGCGCCGGAACACCCGGACCTGATCATCACCCAGGACGACATGGCCAAAGGCGAAGTGCTGCGCCAGCACTGCGCCCGGGTTGATGAGGGCCGACCCAGTGTGTTGTTCGGCGTCGCCAGTTTCGCCGAGGGAATCGACCTGCCCGGCAAGTATCTCGGCCATGTGGTGATCACACGGCTGCCATTTTCGGTGCCGGATGACCCCATTGAGGCCAGTCTGGCCGAGTGGGTGACTCAGCGGGGCGGCAATCCGTTCATGGAAATCACCGTGCCGGACGCCTCCATCAAGCTGGTGCAGGCCGTGGGCCGCTTGCTGCGCACCGAGCAGGACACCGGACGGGTGACCATCCTTGACCGTCGGATTATCGCACGCCGGTACGGCCAACTGCTGCTGGACGCACTACCGCCATTCCGCAGGATCATTGAGCACTGACCGTTTTCTACTCCAAAAAAAAGAGCCACCCGATGAGGAGCGGCTCTTGTCAAAAGGGGTTCGGTTCGAACCCGGGCGTCGAAAAAACGCGGAACAAGAAGTCTGAAGGCCTGAAGTTTCAGAATTCCCGGTGAAGGCTTGCCTCACCATGGGGATCATCATAGAAGAAGCCGGGGCGTAACCGGATCGTCCAAAGGGCGTAGTGGGGCAGATTACTTCGGGCAAAGTGTGACACGCATCACAAAGTGGCGCCGCCAGATGACGGTGTTAATCCAGCAACCCCAGTTCCCGCGCCCTCGCCAGCGCCTCCGTGCGACGACTGACGTCAAGCTTGCCGTAGAGGTTGCGGATGTGGGCTTTCACCGTTGCCGGGGCGACGGTCATCCGCGCGGCAATCTCCTTGTTGGCGAGCCCCTTGTTGATCAGATCGAGAACTTCCCGTTCCCGTTGGCTCAGAGGTTCGGCAAGGGCGTCATTGCCTGAATCGGGCGGCCTTGCGCGCGGGGGTTGCTCTTCGACCTCGGCTGGCTCGGGGACAACCCGATCCAGATTCCGAAGCATATCGAGCACACGGCTGTTCCAGCTTGACGGGATTTTCAGTGCCGGCAGGTCCAGCAATCGCTGGCGAATGGCGGCGCTTTCTTCGGCAAAGATCCGCATGAAGCCGGCCTCCGCCCCTTTCTTTACGGCCAGTGTCAGCATCTCATCCCCTTCCTCTGCTCTGTTTGCATCGTACAGGGCTTCGGCATGCACGGTGAGAATTTCCACCAGATGACGGAAATGCTGATCCTTCTCTGCGCTCGCGCGCATCGGGGTCAGCAGTGCAATCGCCTCGTCAGCGCGGTGTGACGCCACCAGAACTCGGGCGGTGCTGATCTGGTTCTGCTCGAAATTCTGGGGGTTGGAAAATGCTTCGCCTTTTACCGATTCAACCCAGTGCATGGCCTGTTCAGGATGGCCGGAGGCAAGGTAACAGCGGGACAACAGTGCCGAACACGCCGGTGGCTCGAACACGATGTGATCGCGGCGTCGACGAGCCACCGAAACCGCGTCCTCAAGGGCCGATATGGCCTCTTCATGGCGCCCCTCGCTGAATGCCAGGTGGCCGCGAACATACTGAATGATGACATGCTGGCCCGGCTCGGTGCCGTTGGTGACGTGGTCCAGCAGCGGCGCCAGGTGCGATGCCGCCAGCTCGGGCTCATTGCGTTCCCGGTAGATCTCGGTCAGTGCGCTGTTCTGCCAGCACGATATCAGCCTGGGCTGGGACGGATCGGCATAGTGCTGATCTACCCAGCGACGCACCGATGTGCAGGTTTCCAGCCCTTCATCAATATCGCCGCGGTTGTACTGGATCCACGCCAGCAATCCGCCACTGGAGAGGACCGTGCTGGGTTTGCGTTCGAGCTCGCCGTATCGTACCGCCGAACGCAGTGCTTCCTGGGCCGATGCCAGATCCCCTTTGCCATAATAATCCAGCCCCACACCGTAGTAGGTTACCGATTTCAGTGGAATACGGGTGTGGTCGATGTCTCGGAGCACCTGTCGGGTGAGGTCTGATGCGCTTTTCTCATCGCTGCGGGTGCGGGCAAGGTAGGAGCGAATCAGCGAGATTTCACTCTG
>JAEPMM010000297.1 GCA_017643965.1 Marinobacter sp. | reverse complement strand
GTGACCTCGCCCCGAACCGGCTCACTGAGGGCCTTGCCCGCTTCGTCCCGGACATGGACCGGTTCCGACAGCAGGTCGAGGATGCGGCGGGTGCTGGCCATGGCGCGGGCGAACAGATCGATCACTTCCGCCAGTCCGGTCAGTGGCCAGAGCAAGCGCTGGGTCAGGAACACCAGCACACCGTAGGCGCCTACGTTCAGGTCGCCACTCAGGGCCATCATGCCGCCCACGGTGAATGTCGCCAGAAAGCCGGCGAGAATGGCCATGCGGATGATCGGGATAAACGCCGAGCTGATGCGAATGGCGCGGCGATTGGCCTCCACGTAGGCTTCGCTGCTTTCTTTCAGACGCCGGGCTTCCCGGGTTTCAGCGGTGAAACTCTTGATGGTGGCAATGCCGCCGAGGTTGTTGGCGAGGCGGCTGGACAGATCCCCCACTTTTTCCCGCACGTCGGCGTACAGCGGGCCGGCCTTGCGCTGGAAATAGAACGCGCCCCAGATGATCAGCGGGATCGGCGTGAAAGCGAGCAGCGCAATCAGCGGCGACAGCACGAAGAAGACCGCGCCCACCGCAACCACGGTGACCACTACCTGGATCATGGCGTTGGCACCGCCGTCGAGGAAGCGTTCAAGCTGGTTTACGTCGTCGTTCATGGTGGCCACTAACTGACCGGAGCTGCGTGCCTCGAAAAAGCTCATGTCCAGACGTTGGGCATGCTCATAGGCGTCCTGCCGCAGATCTGACTGCAGCCGCTGGGCCAGATTGCGCCAGAGGATCTGGAACAGGTATTCGAACAGCGATTCACCGGCCCAGATGAAGAAGGTCAGGATGGCCAGAATGGTGATCTGTTCCTGTGCGGTCTCGAACCCAAGGCCGGCCACAAAGCTTTCTTCCTTGTTGACCACCACATCAATGGCCACACCGATGAGAATTTCCGGCGCAATGTCGAACAGCTTGTTGATGACCGAGCAGGTGGCGGCCGCGATGATCTGGCGACGGTAACCCCGGGCATACCTGAGCAGGCGTGCCAGGGCGGCAAAGCTGCTGCTGGTGTTGTGGCTGGGTGAGGACATACTCCGCTTCTCTCCTGTTAAACGCGCGGGCAACGAGCGGCCTGCAGGTGTAAAGGCGGCAAGGGTAGCGGATTTGCTGGCCGTTTAAAAGAGAATCATTATCACTTGCGGGTGTTCTGTTGCAACCAGCGGTCCAGTTTGTCGGCGAACTCCTTGCGATCGCCCTGGCTGAACGGCGCGGGGCCCCCGGTGACCTGGCCGGCGTTGCGCATCTCTTCCATGAAGTTGCGCATGGCGAGGCTCTGGCGGATATTCTCTTTGGTGAATGCCTGGCCCCGCGGGTTGAAGACGTCGGCGCCCTTTTCGATGGCTTCGGCGGCCAGCGGGATGTCCTGGGTGATGACCAGGTCGCCCTGGTACATCTGGTCCATGATTTCGTTGTCGGCGACGTCGAAGCCCTGGGGCACCTGCCGGCGACTGATGTAAGGGCTCGGGGGCAGGGTGATGACGTGGTTGGCGATGAAGGTGGTCTGGATTTGCCAGCGGGTGGCGGCACGGCAGAGGATTTCCCGGATGGGTACGGGGCAGGCGTCGGCGTCGACCCAGATTGGCATGGTTGGTTCCTTTGTCGGTTTGGCTCAGGGGGAGTTTACCGTTTGTTGTTGTGAGCCTGGTAGTTCTGGTCCGCGTATTGTTCACAGGGCTTCTGGCTTCGGCGGGATTGCGCCATTGGAAGGGGTTGTCCAAAAACCGCTACGAGCACGTCCATGTGCGCTTGTTTCCGGCCATCCCTGGCCTCCAACATTTTTGGACAACCCCTTCCAATAGCGCGACCTTGCTGCCGGGAAGAGTCCGCGATGAAAGTGGTTGTTTCAGGTGAGAGGATGGAGAAAACCATGAAAACGTACATCGCTTCCAACGCACTCTACGCGTTTATTTTGTGCCTGATCACTTTGGGTGCAAGTTGGGCTGCCGCCGATGAATCAGAGGCCTGGGAAGCCCTGCGAGAGGGCCGGGCCGTGTTGATGCTGCGCCATGCCCTGGCGCCGGGCACCGGAGATCCGGCCAACTTCGATGTGGATGACTGCAGCACCCAGCGCAATCTGAATGATCAGGGGCGGGCGCAGGCGCGGGCCTGGAAGCCATTTTTGCGGGAGCAGGGCATTGATGAAGCCCGGGTGTTCACCAGCCAGTGGTGCCGTTGCCTGGAAACGGCCCGCGGGATGGCTGTGGGGGCAGTGACGGAGTGGCCGTCGCTGAATTCGTTCTTCCGTAATCGGGGGGACGGCGGTATGGCAACGAAGCAGACCATCGCGCTGGTCAACGAACTGGGTGAGGGGTTGCCGGTTGTGCTGGTGTCTCATCAGGTGAACATCACCCGGCTCACGGAGGTGTTTCCGGCGTCCAATGAAGGGGTCATCCTTGCCCTGCCGTTGTCTGAGAACCCGACCATTCTAGCGCGGGTTTCGCCCGGAACCTGATGGGCGTTGCAACCGGCAGCGGCGGTTTCTGGTAAACTGCGTGCCTTTTTACCGCCACAGGAATCAATGCATGTCCCAGCTACCGCCTTGTCCCCAATGTCAGTCCGAGTACGCCTACGAGGATGGCGTGCAGCTGGTGTGCCCGGAGTGCGGCCACGAATGGACGGAGGCGGAAGCCGCTGCCGCCGAGGCGGGCTCTATCATCCGCGACGCCAACGGCAACGAGCTGCAGGACGGCGATGCGGTGATGGTGATCAAGGATCTGAAGGTGAAGGGTTCCAGTGCCGTGGTGAAAGTGGGCACCAAGGTGAAAAACATTCGTCTGGTGGACGGTGATCACGACATCGACTGCAAGATCGATGGTATTGGTGCCATGAAGCTCAAATCCGAATTCGTCAAGAAGGCGTGACGAAACCGTGAACAAGGCGCGTTGAGCGCCGCCGGTCAGGCGACGCTCTGGACCTGGTGATCGAGTTGCCGGTTCGGTTCGGGCTCCATTTTGAACGCGTTTGCCCGCTGGTCCAGCCACGCCCGCTCCATGGGGTTCTGGTCGTCGATCATGATGGCGCTGACCAGATAGATTTCGCGGCTTGCCTGGGGAGAGTCGGCATTGCGTGCCAGATCCTCGGCGTTCAGTGGGGCGTCGAACTGTTGTTGAATCCACGCATGGAGTTCGTCGTCCGGTCCCAGCTTTTCAATTTCCTGGGTCAGTATCGTGCGTTCGTTGGCATCAATGTGGCCGTCGGCCCGCGCGGCCATGATCATGGCTTGCAGTATTTCCAGGCCACGACGTTCCTGAGCCTGCCCCTGCAATTGTTCGATCGGCTGTCCCTGGCTTTGAGTGGCCGCGGGTTGCGTGCCGCCCCGGGCGTTGTCCTGGTAATTCTGGTAGGCCTTCCAGGCGAGTACTCCCACGCCCGCCAGGGCGCCATATTTCAATGCCGTGCCACCCATTTTGCGACCGCGTTTTGAACCCAGCATCAGTCCCAGCGCCCCGCCGCCAAGCAGACTCTTGACGTCCACGCCGCTGCCGCCTGCCTGGCCGCCGCGAAACTGCGAGCCAACGTTCTGAACCACTTTGCCCAGGTCCATGCCGCTCTGTGATCCGTTGCCAGAGGGGCTACCGGAGGCCTGTTGCATGATCTGGTTCAACACGTTCATCACGTTCATGGTGGTGCTCCTCACGATGGGACAAGTCGCTTCATTCTAGACTGGCTATTTTTCCATTTTCATTAAGCTGTTGTTAGCTTCTGTCGGGCGATATCCGCCCGCGTTGTATTTAACTATCCCTGGTCATCGTCTAAATATTAAACAGAGCGCCTTCGGGGCCTCTGCGCAAGTCCCAGCAACGCGAAACCCGCGTTCCAACAATTTAGCCACCCCAGGACTGCCGGTCGGCCCGCCACAAGCAGGCTTCTTCGCAGTCAGCGCCTTCACCAAAAGGCCCGGGAGAGGAGGATGGGATGAGACAACGCCACGAATTTCATGTGGACAGTACCCGTTACCTGGATGATCACGGCAAACCGCTTGGCGAGCTGCCACCTCAGGCCGAACAGACCGAACGTACCCTGGCCGCCTACCGAAACATGGTGCTGACCCGCACCTTCGACACCAAGACCATCGCCTTGCAGCGCACCGGCAAATGCGGGACCTACCCGTCGGTTCTGGGGCATGAGGTGATTGGCACCGTGATCGGCCAGAGCCTGGCCAGTACCGATGTGTTCGTGCCCTATTACCGGGATCAGGCGGCGCACATCCTGCGGGGCGTCAGCCTCACGGAACTGCTGCTGTACTGGGGGGGCGATGAACGCGGCAGTGCCTGGAAGAACTGCCTCGAAGATCTGCCTATCTCTGTGCCCATTGCTACCCAGTGCTGTCATGCGGTGGGTGTGGCCTCAGCGTTCCGAATTCGCGGTGAAGCCCGTGCCGTGGTCTGCTGTGTCGGGGATGGTGGCACCTCGAAGGGGGATTTCCTCGAAAGCATCAACCTGGCCGGGGCCTGGCATCTGCCGGTGGTGTTTGTGGTGATCAACAATCAATGGGCCATTTCCACCCCTCGCAGCGTGCAGAGCATCGCCGAAACCATTGCCCAG
>JAEPMM010000145.1 GCA_017643965.1 Marinobacter sp. | reverse complement strand
TTTTCCGAAGGTCAGCCTGCAGTCTGTCGAATCACTGCTGTCGGTCATGGCCTCCAGCATGCTCGTCATTGCGACTTTTGCGGTCGGCTCGATGGTAGCGGCATACGCCTCTGCCAGCACCGGGGCCACGCCTCGCTCCATGCCGCTGGTGATCGGGGACGACGTCACCCAGAACGCCTTGTCCGCGTTTATCGGCGCGTTCATCTTCAGCATTGTTGCACTGGTCGCCACCCAGAATGATCTGTTCGGACCGGCAGGACTGTTCTCCATTTTCACGCTGACGTTGCTGGTCTTCGCCGTCGTGATCATCACTTTTGTTCGCTGGGTTGACCGTATCGCAAGGCTGGGCAGGGTGGTGAACACCATTGCACAGGTTGAAAAAGCCGCCTGCGAAGCACTGAACCAGCGGCGCCTTGCGCCCACCCTCGGCGCCTTGACGGCGCCGCTGCATCAGGACAAGACCCGAGGAGTTGCTGTGTGCTCCGGGGCGGTCGGCTATGTTCAGTATATCGATGTAAAGACACTGCAAAGCCGGGCTGAATCGCTGGATTGCCACGTCCTGGTAACCGCTCTGCCGGGCACCTTTGTCAGTACGGGGCGGCCTCTGGCCCGCATCGAAGGGGGTGGCGTATTCGAGCTGGACACCTTCGCCAGCGCCTTCACCATAAGCCCGAATCGTGCGTTTGAGGAAGACCCCCGCTTCGGCTTGCTGGCGTTGTCGGAGATCGCCGACAAAGCGTTATCGCCGGGGATCAACGATCCGGGCACAGCGATCAATGTGATTGGCACCATGGTACGGCTGTTTACCCACTGGCAATCCCCGCCGGAAAAAAACGAACTGACCAAAATTACCTATAACCGGGTCTCAATTCCCACTCTGGGCATCGATGATCTGTTCGACGATGCCTTCACAGCCATTTCCCGTGACGGGGCGGGCTTCGTTGAAGTGGCCATCCGCCTGCAGAAAGCGTTTCGCGCGCTGGCAGAAACCGGTGATCGGGCCATGGTAGCAGCGGCCCGACGGCATTCGAGAATGGCAATGGACCGTTCGGAACGTGTCATGACCCTTCAGGACGACATCGACGCAGTTCGCAGAAGTGCGGCTTTTCCCGTCGATACCGTTGAGTTGGGCAAAGCGGCTCCGACCATCAAGAGGGTCATCAAGGAGCATTAGTCATCAAAACGTTCAGATACCTCGCAAACACTCGCAACGAGTTGCGTGAGGACAGGAATACCACACTTCTGCGCTCAGAGCTGTTCAGCATCGAGCAACTGAAGCGGCACGCGGTCATCCTGGCAGGCCAGCATCGGATCGATCCCGGGCCCGGACCGGACAGGTTGTTGCCGCGGCTCGCCGACAACGCCCGCGTGCTGATGGCGGCCTATGACGTGGTGACGGCGGTGGTCACGCCGGGCCAACGGATCCTACCCACAGAAGCCTGGCTGCTCGACAACTTCTATCTTGTGGAGCAACAGATCAGTCTGGCGAGGCGGCATCTTCCTCGGGGGTACAGCCGTCAGCTGCCGCGTCTGGCAGACGGGCACTCTGCAGGTTTTCCCCGCATTTACGATGTCGCGCTGGAACTGATCTCCCACATGGACGGCCGCGTCGACCGTGACAACGTGACCCAGTTTGTTGCGGCCTACCAGACGGTAACGCCCCTGAAGCTGGGAGAGTTGTGGGCAGTGCCCATCATGCTTCAGCTCGCTCTGCTGGAGAACCTGCGGCGTGTGGGTGTGCGCATTGCCCAGCGGCGGGAGGAGCGGGATGCCGGCAAATTGTGGGCAGACCGCATGCTTGCTGCCGCCGAAACCGATCCGAAGCAGCTGACTCACCTGCTGGCCGAGTTTGCCCATGCGGATGTGCCGTTGACCGCGCCGTTCGTGGAGGAATTCTATGACCGGCTCCAGGCGCAAGTTGCCGTGATGGCGTTCGTGCAGACCTGGGTGGAGCAGAAACTGCTTGAGCAAGGTGTCACAGCGACCAAACTGTCAGAGGCCGCTGGCCGGACCGACGCCGAAAACCAGATATCCATTGCCAACAGCATCGGCAGTTTGCGTTTCATCGGCGCCATGGACTGGAAATGGTATGTCGAATCGCTCAGCGCCGTGGAGAGTATTCTGCGTGAGGACCCGGCAGGAACTCATGCCAGTCAGGATTTCGCCACCCGCGACCGCTACCGGCACGTGATTGAGGACCTGGCGCGCGGTGGCCACTGTGACGAGTTGACGGTGGCCCGTGAAGCCATCGTGCTCGCACAGGCTGCCGCCGCGGAGCGGGGCCAGGGCGACCGCAGCGCCCATGTCGGCTTTTATCTGATCGATCGGGGGCGCTCGCAACTGAAACGGGCAATTGACTGCCGTCGATGGCTGAGAACCCGGGTTCACCAGGCGAGCCAGCGTATCTGCCTGCCGGTTTATCTTGGCACCATACTGGCGTTCACGTTCCTGCTCACAGTCGGCGTGCTCGCGCTGTCGGATGGGGGCACCCGGGACTGGCCTGGCTGGATTCTGGCGGTAACCGTCTTTATCGGTGCTTCCGCTCTGACGGTAGCCCTGGTCAACCTGCTGGTGACGCAGTTTGTGCCGCCGCGCATCCTGCCGCGGCTGGATTTTTCACAGGGTATTCCCGTCGCTCACCGCACCATGGTGGTGGTGCCAACCCTGCTGGGCAGCCAGCAAGACATCAACGACCTCCTCGAAGCCCTGGAGATTCGCTATCTGGGCAATCGTGACGCCAATCTGTTTTTCGCATTACTCACGGACTTTCCCGACGCGGCGGAGCAAACGCTGCCGGATGACGGGCCATTGCTGGCCCGGGCCTGCGCCGGGATTGCTGCGCTCAAAGAAACCTATCGGGACGACCGCCCCTGTGTGTTTTACCTTTTTCACCGGCCCCGTGAATGGAATGCCTCCGAGCGGGTGTGGATGGGGTATGAGCGCAAACGGGGGAAACTCGAGCAGTTCAATGCACGGCTGCGGGGCGGGGCGCACACAGCATTTTCCGACATCGTTGGTGATCAGACCGTTCTCGATTCGATCCGCTACGTCATTACCCTGGACACCGATACCCAACTGCCCCGCGACGCGGCCCATGCTCTGGTGGGCAACCTGGCGCACCCCCTCAACCGCCCGGTTTTCAGCGAGGCCAGGGGGCGCATCGTGGAGGGGTATGCGATTCTGCAACCACGGGCGTCCATCAGCCTGACCAGCGCGGGCCGGTCCCGCTTCACCCGCCTGTTTTCCGGCAACACCGGCCTTGATCCGTATACCCGTCAAGTCTCAGACGTCTACCAGGACGTGTTCGGTGAGGGCTCGTTTATCGGCAAGGGCATCTACGACGTGGATGCCTTTCGTCAGGCCGTTGATGGCCGTTTTCCGGAAAATCTCATTCTCAGTCATGATCTGCTGGAAAGTGGCTATGCGCGGTCCGCGCTGGTGACCGACGTGGACCTGATTGAGGATTAGCCGGCCACTGTCGCTATTGAGGCCAGCCGTCGCCACCGCTGGATTCGCGGGGATTGGCAGTTGGCCGGTTGGCTGATGCCGCGGGTGCCGGGACCACCGGATGACGATGGCGCCCGTTCCGGGGGGCAGATCAACCCGCTGTCAGCGCTGTCATTGTGGAAGATCTTTGACAACCTGCGTCGGAGCCTGGTGGCCCCTGCGCTGCTGACTTTGCTGTTGGTGGGGTGGCTGTTCAGTCCCGGCCCGCTGTGGCCGTGGACACTGTTTGCTCTGGCGGTGGTGTTCCTGCCCACGTTGCTGTCCACGCTGATCGAACTGGTGCGCAAACCGGATGAGTTTGACTGGTGGATCCATCTGAATCTGACCTGTAGGTCGGCTGGCCGGCCCTTGGTGCTTGCGGTTCTGACCCTGGCGTTTTTGCCTTATGACACGCGTATTGGCCTCGGGGCGATCTGGCGTTCAGGAGTTCGCCGCCTGTTCACCCGCCGCGAACTGTTGCTCTGGCAATTGCCCGGTTACGCCCGCCGCAACGCCAGCGAGACGCTGGCTGATTATGTCCGGGAAATGTGGGTGGCGCCGCTGCTGGCGCTCGCGCCGGCTGGGGGGCTCTATCTGGCCGGAAGCGACCTGAACGGTTGGCTGGCCACGGGTCCCATACTGCTGCTGTGGTTGGGATCACCACTGATCGCCTGGTGGATCAGCCGCCCGCTGGCGACGCCCAGCCCGGATCTGACCGTTGAACAACAGCTGTTTCTGCGTTGCGCAGCCCGGCGCACCTGGCGTTACTTTTCGGATTTCGTAGGCCCGGACGACAACTGGCTGCCGCCGGACAATTACCAGGTCTATCCCGCTCCGGTCATCGCGTCCCGCACGTCA
The DNA here is from genome assembly GCA_017643965.1 of Marinobacter sp. GTDB lineage: Bacteria > Pseudomonadota > Gammaproteobacteria > Pseudomonadales > Oleiphilaceae > Marinobacter. The sequence goes on along the minus strand of JAEPMM010000145.1, from coordinate 3,573 downwards.
CCGACCAATATTGGCATGTCATTGCTGGCCGACTTGGCGGCCGTTGATTTTGGCTATATAACCGTGGGCACCTGCCTGTCCCGGATTGATCACACGCTTGCGGCCATGGAACAACTGGAACGTTATCGCGGCCATCTGTTCAATTGGTATGACACCCGAAGCCTGCACCCCCTTCACCCCCAATACGTTTCCTCGGTGGACAGCGGAAACCTGGCCGGCAGCCTGCTCACCTTGCACGTTGGATTGGCCGAGATGAAACAGCGTCCGGTGGTGTCTATGTGTGCCCTGCACGGGCTGCAGGATACCCTGCAGGTCTGTGCCGAACAGTTGCCGGAATCGCCGGTAACCCGACTGGCTGACAACGTCCGGATGCTGCAGGATACGCTCCGTGCCCTGACACTGGCAGGTGCACCCAGAACTCTGGCGGTTGCCGTCAGTGCCCTGGAGCAGATCCACCGCTCCGGCGGAGCCCTGACGGCACTGCTGCCGGCGGATGTCGACAGGGACGGGGAGCTGGCGTATTGGGCGAGGGCGTTCGACCAGCAATTGCATGGCTTACGGGCTGAAATCGCAGACCTTGTTCCCGAATCCTGGCAAAGCGATGGGGTTCCGACCCGCATGGCGTTGGCTGAGCATGGCAGTCCGGCCGCCCGGGCCCAGCTCGACCGGATCGATGGCCTGATGGCCCGTTGCCGGGATCTGGCGGAGATGGATTTCAGTTTTCTCTACGATGCCGGCTGTGGCCTGCTGACCATCGGCTACGACGTCAGTGAACGGCGCCGGGATCCGGCCTGCTATGACCTGCTCGCCTCGGAAGCGCGCCTGGCCAGCTTTCTGCTGATTGCCCAGGGACAGCTGCCCCAGAAGCATTGGTTTGCGCTGGGCCGCTCACTGACCAGTCACGGTGGTGACGTCAGCCTGATCTCCTGGAGCGGCTCGATGTTCGAGTACCTGATGCCACAACTGGTGATGCCGAGCTACCCGAATACTTTGCTTTCGCAGACATGCAAGGCGGCAGTGTCTCGCCAGATCGAGTATGGCCGGCAACGGGCCGTGCCCTGGGGCATTTCGGAATCCTGCTACAACGCCACTGACTTTGACCAGGTGTACCAATACCGGGCGTTTGGCGTTCCCGGCCTGGGCTTCAAGAGGGGGCTGGGGGATGACCTGGTGATTGCGCCCTATGCCACTGCGCTGGCCCTGACCGTGATGCCAAGGGAGGCCTGCCGCAATCTGCAGACCCTTGCCGAACAGGGCTTTCTGGGTAGTTGTGGCTTTTACGAGGCCATCGATTACACCCCCTCCCGTCTGCCACGGGGCAAGCCCCATGCTGTCGTGCAGAGTTTCATGGCGCACCATCAGGGCATGAGCCTGCTGGCGTTTGCCCATGTACTGCTGGGGCAGCCGATGCAGCGCCGCTTCATGGCAGACCCGCTCTCCAGAGCGACGGAATTGCTGCTGCAGGAGCGCGTGCCGAAACGGGGCGATACCCTGCACCCGCACGCGGCGGAAGTGAGCGCGGCCGCGCGGCCGCCGAGCGCCGACACCGGCGATATCATGCGGGTGTTTACCGACCCGGACACCCGCATACCGGAAGTTCATCTTCTTTCCAACGGGCGCTATCACGTTGTGGCCACGCACGCCGGCGGAAGCACCAGCCGCTGGCTCGATCTGGCGGTGACCCGTTGGCGCGAAGACGCCACCTGTGACTGTTGGGGCACCTTCATTTACCTGCGCGACACCGACAACGGAGAATACTGGTCGACCGCACACCAGCCGACGTTGCGTAAAGCGGATTACTACGAGGCCATTTTCGTGCAGGCTCGCGCTGAATACCGCCGCTGTGACGAAGCCATCGAAAGCCACACCGAAATCAGCGTGTCACCGGAGGACGACGTTGAAATCCGCCGGGTAACACTGACCAATCAGTCCTCCCGTACCCGCCATATCGAGGTGACGAGCTTCGCGGAAGTGGTGCTGGCGCCGCTGAACGCGGACCTGGCCCACCGTTCGTTCAGCAATCTGTTTGTGCAGACCGAGCTTCTGCCAGAGCAACAGGCCATCCTCTGTACCCGCCGCCCGCGCACGCCGGGTGAGCAGGTGCCCTGGATGTTCCACCTGCTGGCCGCGCCGGGCTCGTTGGCCAGCAAGGCGTCCTTCGAGACTGACCGGGCGCGGTTTATCGGGCGCGGCCGCACAGCGGCCAATCCCATGGTGCTGGCAGGTGAGAACCGACCGTCGAACCTGTCGAATACCCGGGGCGCGGTGCTCGACCCCTGCGTGGCCATTCGCAGCACGCTGACCCTGTCGGCAGACCAAACGGTGAGTGTGCAGATTATTTCCGGTGTGGCCGATACCCGGGAGGGTGCCCTCGGCCTGATCGAGAAATACGGTGACCGCCACTTCGTCGAAAGAGCCTTCGAGATGGCCTGGTTCCAAAGTCAGGAGGTGCTTCGCCACCTTAACGCCACCGAAGCGGATGCCCAGATCTTTGGCCGGCTGGCCAACTCGGTGATCTACGGCAATGGGCTGCGTCGCGCGAATGCCGGCGTGATCGCGCGCAATCAGCTTGGCCAGTCGGGATTGTGGCGGTTCGCCATCTCCGGGGATCTGCCCATTGTACTGTTGCTGATCGGCGACGTTAATCGCATCAATCTGGTCAAACAGGTGGTGCAGGCGCACGCCTACTGGCGGATGAAAGGCCTGGCCGCCGACCTGGTCATCGTCAACGAGGGCTTCTCCGGCTATCGGGCGGTATTGCAGGATCTGATCATGGGGCTCATCAACGCCGGTCCTGAGGCACAGGTCATCGACAAGCCGGGCGGTGTTTTCGTAAGGCGCGCAGAAGAGTTGTCCGAGGATGAACGGGTACTGCTGCAGACCGTCGCCCGTATTGTGTTCAGCGATACCGCAGAGACGCTGATTGAGCAGGTGGATCGTCGCGTGTCTCAGGAGCGCGCATCGGACCTGCTGGAGTCCTCCCGACAGCCCGGAAATGAACCGGTGTATCCGCTGGAGCCACGCCAGCGCATCTTCTTCAATGGCTGCGGCGGATTTACCGCCGATGGGCACGAATATGTGATTACCCTCGAGCCGGGGCAGACCACACCGGTGCCCTGGGCCAACGTGATTGCCAGCCCTCACATCGGAACCGTGGTCAGCGAGGGTGGCAGTGCCTACACCTGGGTGGAGAACGCCCATGAATTCCGCCTTACGCCCTGGCACAACGATCCGCTGTCCGACAGCTGCGGCGAGGCGCTGTATATCCGCGATGAGGAAACCGGAGCGTTCTGGTCGCCCACGCCCCTGCCGGCCGCGGGACGCTCGGGCTACGTGTGCAGGCATGGCTTCGGCTACAGCGTATTTGAGCACTTTGAGGCGGATATTGCGTCAGAACTGCACACCTACGTCGCCATAGAGGCCCCGGTCAAATTCCTGGTGGTGAAGCTTCGAAACGAGTCGAACCGTGTCCGCAACCTGTCACTCACCGGATACTGGGAGCTGGTACTCGGGGAGTGGCGCCACGCCAATCTGATGCACATCGTCACCGAAATCGATCTGCACACCGGCGCG
>JAEPMM010000385.1 GCA_017643965.1 Marinobacter sp. | reverse complement strand
GCGGCAGCGGTTGGAGGCGTTTCGGCGTCGCCTGGATCAGGTCAATCGCTCGCTTGCCGAGAAGGCTTTGCCGGGTGACCGCAAGCTCAGGGTCAGCGAGTTGTCGCTGCGAAAGAAGGCTCAGGATGCGGGCCAGAGCGGTCCGGTGCTGAAAGTGGTGGAGAGCAACAAACGGCGCGGCCGGTCTTCCTGACGATCTGGTCAAAAAGTGCCCGCTTTTTAATCGGTTGCCGCTTTCTCCAGAAAATTTCCGGAAAATATTTGACACCGTCAGACAAATGCTTAAAATGCGCGTCTCACTTGATTGAGACAGCAGCGCTGACTCAGCGAATCGCGATAGCGATAAGTGAGATGAAGGCATGAAAGCTGGGTGGTTAGCTCAGCTGGGAGAGCATCGCCCTTACAAGGCGAGGGTCACTGGTTCGATCCCAGTACCACCCACCATCTTTCATGTGGCATCACCGGGCTACCCCGTCCGGTTTCAGGTTTCAGCTTGCCAGGCTTCACGGCCCCAAAGGTTGAAATTGATGCGGAGCGGTAGTTCAGTTGGTTAGAATACCGGCCTGTCACGCCGGGGGTCGCGGGTTCGAGTCCCGTCCGCTCCGCCAACTTTTTTTATTCCCGGGTGGTTAGCTCAGCTGGGAGAGCATCGCCCTTACAAGGCGAGGGTCACTGGTTCGATCCCAGTACCACCCACCATTTTTCCCCGAAGGTATTTTGCTCACCGAGCCACACGGCTGTCGGTGTTTTTGCGTGTCTGACCGGTTGGTTTGTTGGATTACGCCTGCGGCTAATCCAACCTACATAATGCGGACCCGTAGGTCGGATTAGCCGAAGGCGTAATCCGACACTACAGACTCCGTCGTTACTTACCGATCAACGATTGCCCACACACCCGCACCACGTTGCCATTGACGCCGCTTGAGCCCGGGTTGCAGTACCACGCGATGGCTTCGGCCACGTCCACCGGCTGGCCACCCTGAGACAGGCTGTTCATCCGCCGTCCGGCTTCCCGAATCGTCATGGGCATGGCGGCGGTCATCTGCGTCTCGATGAAACCGGGCGCAATGGCGTTGATGGTGATGCCATTCTTCAGCTGCTTGGCCATGGCTTCCACGTATCCGATCACACCGGATTTCGCGCAGGAGTAGTTGGTCTGGCCAAAGTTGCCGGCGATACCGCTGATGGATGAAATGCACACGATGCGGCCATTTTCCCGCAGCAGTTCCCGGTGCATCAGTTCTTCATCGATCAGTTCTTCTGCAGTCAGGTTCACCGCGATGGTCATATCCCAGAAATGCTCGGGCATGTTGCCGAGGGTTTTGTCCCGGGTGATGCCGGCGTTGTGAATCACCAGATCGATGCCGCCGAAATGCTCTTCCACAAAGTCTGCAATCAGCTTGGGCGCTGCCGCATCGGTGATGTCGCAGGCCAGCGCCTTGCCCTTGATGGCGTCGGTCACTTTCTGCAGTTCTTCCATCGCCGGCGGGATGTCGAGGCCAATCACGGTTGCGCCATCACGGGACAGGGTCTCGGCAATGGAGGCGCCGATACCGCGGGAGGCACCAGTGACCAGCGCGACCTTGCCGGAGAGCGGTGCGACCGGATTGGTGGCCGGCGACGCGACGCCTTTACCAATACGGGCAACCTGGCCGGACACGTAGGCGGAACGCGCAGACAGGAAGAAGCGGATGCTGGAGTCCAGCTGCTTGTCGGCTCCGGGTGCCATCCACAGCAGATTGGCGGTGGCGCCTTTCTTGCCAATTTCCTTGCCGACGGCACGTACAAACCCTTCCAGCGCCTGTTGTGACGCCGCCTGGGCCGGTTTGCGGCAGGTTGACGGATCCTGTCCGATTACCAGTACCCGGGCGTTGCCGCCGAGCTTTTTGATGGTCGGGCGGAAAAAATCGTAGAGCGCCCGCAACTCGGTGGTGTCTTTCATGCCGGTGGCGTCGAACACCAGCGCCGAAAATTTCTGGCTGATGTCCTCGCCCAGTTGCAGCGGCTGGGCCTTGTTGCCAGCTTTGGCGGAATCCTTCAGAGTGTCTGTACCGTCCGCGTGGTGCACCCTGGCAGCACTGGCGCCCAGAACGCTGCCAATGGCGGCGATCGCCTTGGCACCAGACGCCGCGCCGACCAGAACATCGCCCTCGATAAAGGGCTGGTCAGACCGCTTCCAGCGGGCCAGCTGTACCGGGGAGGGCAGGCCCAGGGTCTGGGCGGTGGTTTTGCCCACCGGTGTGTTGACGAATTTCAGGTAGAGGTCAGACATAAGAGCTTCCTTATACACTTAAGCATTTAACGGTTGTGAATTGCCGTACAGATTAAGGATTCAGGCCGCATTTGGATTGACTCAATGCCCTGCCCGGGATGTCAGGCATGCCAATGAGCCAGAACCCGTTGGCGCTAGACTGCTTCGCAATGGATACAAACGTTAATACAGGATCTCATCATGGCACAGGCTCAGAAAACCACACAAAAGAAAACGACCCCGTCACGGGCGAAAACCAAAGCGTCCGCCCAGGGTATCCGCCGGGTGGCCATCATTGGTGGTAACCGGGTTCCCTTCGCGCGCTCCAACACCGCGTACAGCAAGATCAGTAACCAGGAACTGCTGACGTCTGCGCTGCGGGGACTGGTGGATCGTTTTGGCCTGCAGGGCCAGCGTATGGGTGATGTGGTTGCCGGTGCCGTGATCAAGCACTCCCGTGATTTCAACCTGACCCGTGAGTCGGTGCTCAGCTCCGGCCTGGCGCCGGAAACACCGGCGTATGACATTCAGCAGGCCTGTGGTACCGGGCTGGAAGCGGCCATTCTGGTGGCCAACAAGATTGCACTGGGTCAGATCGAGTGCGGCATTGCCGGCGGTACCGATACCACCTCAGATGCGCCGATTGGTGTCGGCGAGGGCCTGCGGGAAATTCTGCTCGATCTCAATCGCGCCAAGACCGCTGGCGAGCGCCTGAAAATTATCGGCCGTTTTCGCCCCAGTCACCTGGCGCCGGAAATTCCGGAGAACGGCGAGCCCCGCACCGGCCTGTCCATGGGCGACCACTGCCAGGTGACGGCCCATGAGTGGAACATCCCGCGGGATGAGCAGGATCAGTTGGCGTTTGAGAGCCACCAGAAACTGGCCAAAGCCTATGACGAAGGGTTCTTCGACAACCTGATCACCCCGCTGGCGGGACTGGACAAGGACAACATCCTGCGCCCGGACACCACACTGGAAAAACTGGCGACCCTGAAGCCCTGTTTTGACCGTGAGAACGGCACCATGACTGCCGCTAACAGCACAGCGCTGACCGATGGCGCCTCTTGTGTTCTTATGGCCAGCGAGGAGTGGGCGAAAGAGCACAACTTCGAGGTACAGGCCTACCTGACCTTCTAAGGAAAGGATTTATTTAAG
>JAEPMM010000167.1 GCA_017643965.1 Marinobacter sp. | reverse complement strand
GGGCAAGCGTAATCATCTGCCGATGATCAACGTCATGACCCAGGACGCCAACATCCGCGACGAAGCCGAAGTCTTCAACGCCGACGGCACCGAGAACACCGACATCGATGGCAGCCTGCCCTCCGCCTACGCCGGCCTGACCCGTGAGGCCGCCCGCAAGCAGATTGTTTCCGATATGGAAGCCGCCGGTCTGGTTCAGCAGGTGGAAGACCACGTACTGAGTGTGCCCCGCGGTGACCGCTCCGGGCTGATCATCGAACCCATGCTCACCGATCAATGGTTCGCCGATGCCAAGACGCTGGCCAAGCCGGCCATTGAAGCAGTGGAAGACGGCCGTATCCAGTTCGTGCCCAAACAGTACGAGAACATGTACTTCTCCTGGATGCGCGACATCCAGGACTGGTGTATCTCCCGCCAGTTGTGGTGGGGTCACCGCATTCCTGCCTGGTACGACGCCGACGGCAACATCTACGTCGGTCGCAACGAAGACGAAGTGCGCCAGAAGCACAATCTCGCGGCCGATCTGGAGCTGAAACAGGACGACGACGTACTGGACACCTGGTTCAGTTCCGCGCTCTGGACCTTCGGCACCCTGGGCTGGCCGGAGATCACCGAACGCCTGAAAACCTTCCACCCCACCGACGTGCTGGTCACCGGTTTCGACATCATCTTCTTCTGGGTTGCGCGGATGATCATGATGACCATGCACTTCATGAAAAACGAAGACGGCACCCCGCAAGTGCCCTTCAAGACGGTCTATGTCACCGGCCTGATCCGCGACGAACACGGCGACAAGATGTCCAAGTCCAAGGGCAATGTCATTGATCCGCTGGATATGATTGACGGCATCGGCCTGGATGACCTGCTGGAGAAGCGCACCGGCAACCTGATGCAGCCCAAGCTGGCCGAAAAGATCGGCAAGCGCACCCAGAAGGAATTTCCTGAAGGCATCGCAGCCCATGGCACCGACGCTCTGCGCTTCACCCTGGCGGCCATGGCCACCACCGGACGGGACATCAACTGGGACATGAAACGCCTGGAGGGCTATCGCAACTTCTGCAACAAGCTGTGGAACGCCGCCCGTTATGTGCTAATGAACACCGAAGGCGAGGACTGCGGCGTCAACGACGAGCCTGTCGCGCTGTCACTGGCCGACCGCTGGATCATCAGCGAGTTGCAACACTGTGAGCAGGAAGTGATCCGCCACCTCGACCAGTACCGCTTCGACCTGGCCGCCTACGCCCTCTACGAGTTCATCTGGAACGAGTATTGCGACTGGTATCTGGAGTTGTCCAAACCGGTACTGAATGATGAGGAGGCCAGCGCGGAAGCCAAGCGTGGCACCCGTCGCACGCTGGTCCGGGTGCTGGAGGCGGTGCTGCGGCTGGCGCATCCGATGATGCCGTTCATTACCGAAGAAATCTGGCAGCGAATTGCCCCCCTGGCCGGGAAGGCCGGTGACAGCATCATGCTGCAGCCCTATCCGCAACCGGACGCCAGCAAACAGGATGCCGGTGTAACCGCCGATATCGAGTGGCTGAAAGGGGTGATCGTGGCGGTGCGCAACGTACGTGGCGAGATGAATATCTCCCCGGCAAAGAAAATTCCGGTACTGCTGCGCAGCAAAGCGGGCGATGACAAACGCCGCATGGACGATAACCGCCAGTTCCTCAGCTCCCTGGCCAAACTCGAGAGCCTCGACTGGTTCGAGGGCGACAATGCACCGATGTCCGCCACCCAGTTGGTGGGTGAGATGGAAGTGCTGGTGCCGATGGCGGGGCTGATCGACAAGGACGCCGAGCTCAAGCGACTCGACAAGGAGCTCGAGCGCCTGCAGAAGGAAATCGGTCGCCTCGAAGGCAAGCTGAACAATGAGAAGTTCACCGCCAAAGCCCCCGCGGACGTGGTCGAGAAAGAGCAGGAAAAACTCCGTGACGCCCAGAGCAGCCAGGCCCGCCTGAGTCAGCAACGGGCCGATATCGAGGCCATGTAACCGGCATGATCGCCATTCTGGGCGCAGGCTCTCTGGGGCGGCTTTGGGCTGCCTCATTGCCTGCTGGCCAGGTCGCCTTCGTTGCCCGGCCCGGAGCATCTCAGGGTGCGGCCGGAATCCGCTACCGTTTTCGTCCCCTGACCGATTCCGGGACCACCATTGAAGTGCCCTGGCTCCGCGCCAGCGATGCCCCGGAAATGGTCCTTGTGACCACCAAAGCCGGAGACACGCTGGAGGCGGTTGCCGGCGTTATCGAGCGATTTTCCGCAAGCATTCCGCTCGTGCTCTTCCAGAATGGCCTGGGCAGTCAGCAAGCGGTGGCTGCCCGCTGGCCGGACCGCCCCATTCTTGCCGCCAGCACCACCGAAGGCGCCAACCGCCCCGAACCGGATCTGCTGGTGCATGCCGGTTCCGGGGACACCTGGGTGGGGCCGCTGACGGAACCCGCCGGCAACCAGCTCGACAGCATTACAGCGCGACTGGGCGCCAGTCCGCTGCGCGTTCATCCCGAAACGGACATCCTGCGCCGACTGTGGCAGAAGCTGGTCATCAACGCAGGCATCAATCCTTACACGGCCGTGTTGGACTGCCCCAACGGAAACATCCTGTCTGCACCTCTGTATCAGGATACGATTCAGGATCTGTGCGGAGAGTTATCGGACCTGATGCGGGCCAGTGGTCAAGGCAACGACACCCCGGAAACCCTGCGCCAGCGGATAGAAACCGTCGCCCGGAATACCGCGCACAACACCTCGTCCATGCGCGCCGATGTGCACCGGGGCCGCGGTACCGAAATCGCCTTCATCAACGGTTACCTGGCGCGGCTGGGAAAAGACCTGGGCATCGCCACGCCGGTGAACCAAATGCTGACCGAACGGGTACAACAACTGTCGCCAAAATAACAGGAGCATGCTGATGGGCAATCGCCTTTCCAAGATATACACCCGTACCGGAGATGACGGCTCCACGGGACTTGCCGATGGCAACCGCATTGCCAAGAACGCGCAGCGGGTCGAGGCCATGGGTACCGCCGACGAACTGAACTGCCACATCGGCCTGTTGATCGAGACCCTCGACAACGACGACGAACTGGTGGAAAGCCTGCGTCGCATCCAGCACCACCTGTTTGATCTGGGCGGTGAGTTCGCGATTCCGGGCAGCCGGGTGATCGGTGATGATCACATCGAGTGGCTGGAAAACACCCTGGACCGCCACAACGAGGGCCTGCCGCCGCTGAAGAACTTTATTCTGCCCGGAGGCACCCCGGGCGCGGCCCAGTGCCATCTGGCCCGCGCGGTATGCCGCCGGGCCGAACGTGTGGTGGTGGCGCTGGGCCATGAAGATTCCATCAACACCGCCTCTCGGCATTACCTGAACCGGCTCTCGGAGCTGCTGTTCGTGATTGCGCGGGTGCTGGCCCGCCGGGACGGCGGAGAAGAGATACTCTGGGAACAGAAGAAGTCCGGCCTGTGAGGCCGGACATTCCCTCAGACCTTGAACGCCTCGACCAGGCGCTGCAGGGACGCCGTCAGTTCTGACATCTGACGCGACGACGCCAGGGTTTCCTCGGCGTTGCTCGCGGTGGTTTGCCCGAGCTCACTGATCTGCTCAACGTTGTCATTGACGTTGCGAGCCACCGCTGACTGCTCTTCAGCGGCCTGGGCAATCTGGTGGCTCATATCCACGATGGTCGCAATGCCCTGGGCGATACGGTCCAGCGCTTCCGTCACTTCCGAAGACTTGCGCACGGTAGTCGCCGTGACATCATGGCTGTTGGTCATGGCTGCCACCGCGTCTTTCACGCCGCTCTGCAGTCGGGAAATCATGCCTTCGATTTCCTCGGTGGATTTGTGGGTGCGCTGGGACAGCGACCGCACCTCATCCGCCACCACCGCAAAGCCACGGCCCTGCTCACCGGCTCTGGCGGCCTCGATGGCCGCGTTCAGTGCCAGCAGATTGGTCTGCTCGGCAATGGCCTTGATCTCCACCAGCACCTGGCTGATGTTGGCACTGTCGGCGCTGACCCGGTTGATAACGTCCACCGCGCCGGATATTTCCGTGGCCAGGCGGTTGATGGTGTCGACCGTATCCGCCACCACCGCACGGCCCTTTTCGGTATCACGCTCGGCGGTGTTGGCACTGTCCGAGACCCGATGGGCGCTCTCGGTCACCTCGTGAACCGCTTCCACCATCTGGTTCATGGCCTCATTGATCTGGCCGGACTCCTCCATCTGCCGGGCGACGGCTTCGCTGTTGTCGGAGGCGGTGTCTTTCACCCGTGTGGCCTGCTGATCCACCTCGGCCGTGGTCCGGCTGACCGAGCGCACCAGCTCAGCGATGCGATCCGTCATGTTGTTGAACTCGGTTGTCAGCTCACCCAGCTCATCACGGTTGTCGAGCTGGATGTGGGCCGTCATGTCACCGTCTGCAACGGTTCGCGCCGCTTTGCTGAACTGATTAATGGCATTGCGAACCGACATGAAGAAACCGATGTAGAGATACACCACCACCAGAAGAACCAGAATCAGGGCAGCAATAATGAGCTGACGCTGTTGGATTTCTCCCTGCAGGCTGGAGTCCAGATTCTCCCGCACCACGTCGAACACTACCGCTTTCAATGTGTCGTAGTGGTCAAGCTCGTCAGATACCACGGCATCAAACTCCTGCCACGGCATTTCCAGACGCATCGGCGTGATAATGTTGGCATCCAGGACGTCCCGAATCGCACCAAGACTGCCGTTGATGCTTGCGACCGTGTTGCCGGCCTCCTCACTCAGACGGGGCGACGCATTCTGGGCAACAGACAGCGCCGGTGCCAACAGCGTGCTGCGGTTGGTCAGGTCGTCATAGATTTCATTGAGACCGTCACTGAGGTTGTACCCGACCTGCCCCTCAACCAGGGCGAAAATGCCAAAGGACCGGGCGCGACCGACAGAGTTTCGGGCATCCGGTAGCGACTCGCGAACCAGCCTGAGCAGTAACTGGTTTTCGCGGGAAGGATCCTGGCCGAGGCCGGAAATCTCAATGGTGACAGAAACCGCTGCGCGCACCTTCTGCACAAACTCCTGGTAGTACTTGAACTGCGGATCGATATTGCTCTGGTAGCTGTCGGAACTGCGCAGCGATTCCCAATCCTGCTTCAGTTGCACGATCTGCTGATTCCAGTTTCCGGAGGTGTCGAACGCCAGCTCACGGGTGGAGAGCTCGTCCAGAATCCTGCTGATGGTCTCCGCTGACTCATCGGAGCGGCCCAGCAATTCGTTCTGATCCTTGGTCTTGCCCGGTGCGCGGTAATCGCGGTAGTCAAATGCGGCATCCAGCAGAGTATCCACCTGCTCCAGCTGGTCCAGCCCCTCGACGCCCCGGGTCATGGTGTCCACCGAATGGTTCAGTTCGCTGATGACCAGCCACGCCAGGCCGACAATCGGAAGCAGGAACAGCACACTGATCAGACTGAATTTGTAGAACATTGGCAGTCGGTTCATCAATGCGACTGCAGGCTTTATGAGTTGTTTCACATTGACCCCGCACGGCGTTTCAAAAAGATGAAACTTTATTGCTTTTTTATATTGTCGCCTAAAGTACTAGAAACTTGAGGGCTTATTGTTGTTTATCTGTAAAGTTTCTCAAAATTTCACCTTCTGCCAGCGATTCACACCACGCCGGCGATCACCAGCAAAGCGAAAGCACAGATCCAGACCAGCATGCTTCGGTTCAGCAGGTCCCGGATTGCACCGAGGCTTTTGCTGCCAAAACGGGTCCACTCGTCAGGGTGGATCCTCGAGAAGCGGGCGGGATCCAGCGCATACCCCGTCAATGCCCCATTCGCCGCAGCCATCAACACCTGGGAGGTCTTGAGGGAAGGAGACACCAACAGAACCCGCGCTTCTTTCACCCATCCGGCGAGATCACCGGCCAGACCAAACGTCAGCGCCAGCAAGCGGGACGGTACCCAGGCGACGACCGCGGCAATTCGTGCGAACCGGGGGCGCGCAGCAGCCTGGGGCCAATGTTCCTGGAGCGCAACCAGACCCCGGGCAAACAAAGCCAACCCGATGCCTCCCACCACGTACCAGAACGCCACAAGGAAAAATCGCTCGAACAATGTCACCATCAGTTTCTTGCACAGCGACAGATGCATGTCGTCCGGGGAATGCGCCTGACCGCGTTCCGCAGCGGGTAAAACATCCTTGATGTGATGCCAGGCTGCCTGCATGTCGCCACGACTCCAGGAGTCACTGTAGGCACGCAGCAACGGTTTCCACCCAGGCGACCCCATCAGCAACAGTAGCAGCAGAAATTCCAGCGGATACACCGCCAGCCGCCAGCCACCTTGCTCGGCCACCGCTACAAGCACCACCAGCGCTGCCGCTGGCAGCGCCACCCGCAAGAGGCCCCGCCAGATCTCGGACTCCCGACCGGCATCGGTCTTGCGGCCGGCCTGAAACCACGTGCGCCACACGTTATCTCCAACAAGGTGGCCGGACATGTCCAGTCGCCGACGCACCAGCCAGGCCAGCAGGAAGGTCACCAGAACCATCAGCTCACCTCCCCGGACCCGCCGCAAAGGGACAGCAATAGCTGCTGATAGCGATCCCAGTCAAAGGCTGGCCCGGGATCGGTTTTTCGGCCGGGGGCGATATCGCAGTGACCGGTGATGCGGTCGCGATGGATCTCCGGCCATGCGGCCATCACGCACGCGGACACGTCAGCCAGGCTCTGATACTGCTCGTCGGTGTATGGGATGTCATCGGTCCCCTCCAGTTCGATGCCGATGGAAAAGTCGTTGCATTCCTGCTCACCCCGGAAGCTGGAACGACCCGCGTGCCAGGCACGATCGAGCAAACTGACAAACTGGATGACGCTGCCATCGCGGCGAATCAGCGCGTGGGCGGACACCTGCATGCCGGCGATGGTCTCAAAATAAGGGTGCTCGGAGGCGTCCAGGCAGTTACAGAAAAAACGTTCAATGGCGTCCCCGCCAAACTGCCCCGGTGGCAAACTGATGTTATGGACAACCAGAAGGGAAATGCCAGCGCCGTCGGGCCGTGGCCCGAAGTTCGGCGACGGGCACCAGCGCGCCCGTGCGATCCGGCCGGTACGGCGCAGATGTTCTATGGAGTGCTCTTCAGGGGGCGTTTCACTGTGGCTTCGAATCGAGTCAGGCAAGGTCATTCCAGCAGGTTTGTTGCTG
>JAEPMM010000408.1 GCA_017643965.1 Marinobacter sp. | reverse complement strand
GTCATGAACGGTCTGGCCATGCGTGATGCGCTTGAGCGCTCCAACATACGCACTCGCGTCATGTCAGCCATTCCCATGAGTGGCATCGTTGAGCACTATGATCGCCGCCGTGCGGTGCGCGATCTGAAAGACGGCGACGTGGTGATCTTCTGTGCCGGCACCGGCAACCCCTTCTTCACCACAGATTCGGCGGCATGTTTGCGTGGCATCGAAATCGAAGCCGACGCAGTACTGAAAGCTACCAAGGTGGACGGCGTCTATTCGGCGGACCCCCATCTCGATCCGACCGCAGAGAAATACGATAACCTGACTTACGATCAGGTGCTGGACAAGAAGCTCGGCGTGATGGATCTGACCGCCATCTGTCTGGCCCGTGATCACGGCATGCCGCTGCGGGTGTTCGACATGAACCGCGCAGGCGCGCTGACCCGCATCGTGACCGGTGAAAAAGAAGGTACACTGATCGAATAACGTGGTTGATTCGGCCCGCATCGAGGCGGGTCGGAAAACGGACTGACCTGTAACACGAATTGAGGATGCTCCAGTGATTAACGACATCAAATCCGATGCAGAGAACAAGATGAAGAAGAGCCTTGAGGCTCTGCACTCGGCATTTAACAAGATCCGCACCGGCCGTGCCCATCCGGCCATTCTCGACAGCGTTCTGGTGAATTACTATGGCCAGGAAACGCCGCTCAAGCAGGTAGCCAGCGTGAACGTGGAAGACAACCGCACGCTGACCGTTGCCCCCTGGGAAAAGAACCTGCTGCAGGTGATCGAGAAGGCCATCATGACTTCGGACTTGGGCCTGAACCCGGCGAACAACGGCGACGTTATCCGTGTGCCCATGCCGATGCTGACCGAGGAAACCCGCAAGGAAATGGTCAAGCAGGCGAAAGCCGACGCTGAACATGGCCGGGTCTCCATCCGTAACGCGCGTCGCGATGCAAACACCATGCTGAAGGACCTGCTGAAGGAAAAGGAAATCAACGAAGACGAAGAGCGCAAGGGCGAGGACGACATCCAGAAACTGACGGATCGCTATATCGCCGAAGTCGAAAAGATGCTCAAAGCGAAAGAAGAGGACCTGATGGCCGTCTGATCGGCCGGGTCTGATTCGAATGAAACGATCAGCCGGTACCGCGTTGCCGGTTGAGCAGGGGACTTCATGACGGAAACTGTATCCGCAGAAATTCCGGTGTCGGCTGATAGCCGGCCCCGGCATGTGGCCATTATCATGGATGGTAACAACCGCTGGGCGAAAGCCCGGCGGCTGAACGGCGTCGCCGGTCACAAGGCCGGCGTGAATGCGGTCAAGGCGGTGGTGGAAACCTGCGCGCGCGAAGGCGTGGAAGTGTTGACCCTGTTCGCGTTCTCGAGCGAGAACTGGCGGCGCCCGCAAGACGAAGTGTCTGCTTTGATGCGCCTGTTTCTTTTTGCGCTCGAGCGGGAGGTCAAAAAGCTGCATCGCAACAACATCCGCCTGCGTATCATCGGCGACCGCACGGCGTTCAGCCCGACGCTCCAGGAACACATGGAAAAGGCTGAAGAGCTGACCCGCCATAACACGCTGATGACTCTGGTTATCGCCGCCAATTACGGCGGCCATTGGGACATCACCCAGGCCACCCGCAAGGTTGCCGAGATGGCGCGGGCCGGGCAGATCGAGCCGTCGGACATCACCGACAGTCTGATTCAGCAACACCTGTCCATCGGCGATCTGCCGATGCCGGATCTGATGATCCGTACCGCTGGGGAACAGCGGATCAGCAATTTCATGCTCTGGCACCTGGCGTACACCGAGCTCTATTTCTCGCCGGTGTACTGGCCCGATTTCCTGGAAGAGGAAATGCGGGAGGCGCTGAGGGCCTACGCCGGTCGCCAACGGCGGTTCGGGCAGACGGACGACCAGATCGCCGCTCGCCAGCCGGAACAATAACGTCAAGACAGCGAACTCTATTGTGCTAAAAACCAGAATCATTACCGCGCTTATTCTTGCCCCTATTGCCATCGGCGGCATCTTTTTCCTGCCTCCGCTCGGCTTTGCGCTGTTTACCGGCGCCATCATCACCATTGGTGCCTGGGAGTGGGCGAACATGTCCGGGCTGACTTCGCAGGGCAGTCGCGTGGGTTACGCGGCGGTCGTCGCCGCCGTTATGTTCGTCCTGTTGAACGTGCCGGCGGTGGTGGTGCTCTGGCTGGCCCTCGGTTGGTGGCTGGTCTGCTTCCTGATGGTCAGGGGTTACCCGGCCGGTTCGGATCGCTGGGGCAGCGTGCCGGTGCGGGCGTTGATGGGCTTGCTGGTGTTGGTGCCTGCCTGGGTGGGACTCAACCATTTGCGCACAGGTTCGCTTCAGTTCGGTGACGTTGCCAACACTCTTTTGGTTATTCTCTACGTGTTCTGTGTGGTGTGGGTAGCGGATATCGGCGCTTACTTTGCCGGCAGGGCGTTCGGCAAAGCCAAGCTGGCACCGCGGGTCAGTCCGGGCAAGTCCTGGGCTGGAGTCTGGGGCGGTCTCGTCTCTGTCGCGGTGTTCGCGGTGGTGGTCAGTCAGGCGGCTTCGGCGCCCCTTGAGCAGACGCTGCTGCTGGTTGTTGCCAGCCTGGTGACCGGCTTCGTGTCGGTACTCGGCGACCTGCTGGAGAGCATGCTCAAGCGCTTCCGTGGCATCAAGGACAGCAGCCAGTTGCTGCCCGGGCACGGCGGAATCATGGATCGGATTGACAGCCTGACCGCTGCCATCCCGGTGTTTGCGCTGATTATCACCCAGCTGGGCTGGCTGACGACGGGGCAGTGGTGAGCACAGCCATGCGCCATGTCACCATCCTCGGGGCGACGGGGTCGATTGGTCTCAATACCCTGGACGTGAACCGCCGGCACCCGGACCGTTTCCGCGTGTACGGGCTGGCGGCCAATACCCGGGTTGAGGAAATGGCCGGGTTGTGCCGGGAATTCCGTCCGCAGCGTGCAGTGATGGCCGATGCGGCCGCCGCCGAGAACCTTGCTCAACGTTTGTCAGATCTGCCGGAAATCACCGTGCTTCAGGGCGAGGCGGGTCTGTGTGAGGTGGCTGCGGCAGAGAGCGTCGATACGGTGATGGCC
>JAEPMM010000350.1 GCA_017643965.1 Marinobacter sp. | reverse complement strand
GATCCCGAGGAATGCGACCAGGACTTCGTCCCTGATCATCAGCGCTGCGAAGAGGGCGATGCCAACCGTGACGAGGCCATCATCGGGCGTGATATCGTAGCGCTTGGCAGCAACAGTGCAGGCCGCCTGCCGATACCGGATTACCTCCGGTATGAGCGTGATGACAACAACGTGTATTCCCGGGGGGTAGTGACGCTGGAGCCCGGCATCACGGAGTGCTACATCCGCCTCGAGGTGGTGGACGACACAGTACCGGAACCCTCAGAGTCGCTGCGCCTGACACTCACTGAAATACGCAGCGGACTGGCGGCGCTGGGGCCGTCCGACACCGAGGTGCGGACCACTCTGGTGATCGATGACAACGAGCCGGTGGTGCGGCTGGAAACCCTGGGTGGCCAGCAACGGGATGCCATCAGTGTGGGCACCGAGCGCGAGTTCGTGGCGGTACTGACCGGTGAGCGCGAGGGAACCATCCGCGCCCGGCTCGCCGAGAATGAAGACTCGGTGGCCAAGGCCGGCGACTACGTCATCAGCACCCGCAACGAGGAAGATCTGTGGGTGGAGGATCCGACGCTGACCTTCCCGGCGGGGGTGGACCGCGTCCGTTTCCGTGTCTCTGTTCCCGATGACTACACCAATCCGGGCCTGAACGACCGGTTCCTGCTGTTGGCGCCGGACCAGCAATACCAGGCGGGGCGCGAAAATTTCGCGGGCTCGGCCGATAATGCTGAGCTGCGGGTCAACATCAACGAACTGCTGACCCCCCTTGCCCTGAACGACGGCAATGCTTTCGTACCCACCGATTTAACCGTTGGTCACGACGGCAGACTGTTTGTGGCCGGTTATGACAGCGCCGCAGACGACCGGGTGCTGGTGCGGATCTATGACCAGAAAGGCTCGTTGCTGCAGGAAGTGGCCGTATCGGCCGCCACGGTTGTGCTCGATCAGCCGGACCCGGTGATTGCCTTTGCCCAGCGTACCGTGATCCGGGACAACACCCGCATCGACCGTTTCGAATTCGCGGTGTCTTATCAGGCCGTGAATGACCTACCGGGCCAGACCTCCAGTGGTGGGCGGGATGCGGTAACCACATTGTTCTGGTTCGATTCGGCACAGCCCGCGGGCAGTGAATACGTGGAACTGTGGACCCTCAGGGCCGGCACCGGCGGCCACGACGATCCCCGTTGGGTAGGCATCAATGACAGTAATGGTGCGGTTTTTGTCGGCGGTGAAACGACGGGACGTTGGCCCGGTCAGACCCGGGGCGGCGGGCAGGACAGTTTTCTGCAGCGCATTGACACGGTGACTGACGGTGATGCGCGGGTGCCGGACATCGCCTGGACCCGCCAGACCGGCTCCAGCGCGGATGACAGCGTGGTTGCCGGAAGCGCAGCGACCGCCAGCGCCTATCTGTTTGGTACGACTACCGGAGCCATCGGCGAAAGTGGCGGGCAGGGCATGTCGGACGGTTTCTTCTACAGTGCCTCAACCGCCGAGGGCGCCCTCAACGTCTATCAGGTTGGTACCGACGGCGACGAGGTGGTGACCGATGGCCTCTACACCCCCAGCAACCTCTGGTTGCTGGGGAACAGCGATCGCACCTACACCATCGACGAACAGGACGAGGCAAATAACATCCTGGTGGGTGAGCCCCTGAACGGCACTAACGGCTTCATTTTGGGTTACTCACCGGCCGGCAGCGTCAATAGGGCATTCTCGTTCGGTTCCGAGGATCGGACCGGAATGGAAACATTCCGCTCGTTATTGTTGTTTGATGGCGACCTGATTGCCGCCGGGTCAACCACGGGCGCTTTTGTCGACGACGCGCCGGGCGGCACCACGCAAGCCATTCTCGGCCGAATGGACCCGGACGCGGAAACCGATCCCGGTGAGGGAGATGGGGAAGCCGAGGAAAGCACAGACACCGCGGTCGCCACGGAACTCTGGCGCGCTCAGTACCTCGTTGATGATGCCGAGTACCGGGTGATTGCGAATTACCGGGATGATGAGATCGTTGCGCTGTTCCGGCAAACGGTGGGCGGCAACGCGCAGTGGAGCGTTCTTCTGTTCTCGGGTGAAGGGGTGAAGCTGAACTAGACCATGCCGTGCTTGCCGCCCACGCTGGCATAGAGCTTGAGATAGTCGGTGCTGGTGACAATGCCGGATGGACGGCCGGACTTGTTAACTACCAGTGCCGCATTCAGCTGGTGGGCCAGCATCAGCCGCGCCAGCTGGTGAGCATCGGTTTCCGGGGAGGCGGTCAGAAAAGCCGGCAACTCCACGTGCACCAGGCTGTGGTTCATGGCGTCCGCGTTGCTCTCGTGCAGCCAACTGAGCAGCCAGCGCAGATCAATCAGTCCTGCCACATTGTCCTGCGCGGTGATGACCAGGTGATGAACACCGTGATCGTCCATGGTGGTCAGGGCTTCGGCAACGGTGGCGGTGGCCGGTAACGAATACAGTGCCGGTGTGCACAGGGAAGAAACCGGCAGATAACTGCGCTGGTCCCAAGGCTCGGCCGCCGCCGCTGCGCCGTACTCCTCCAGAGCACGGTGATGGCCCGCTGAATAGCTGGCCTGCTGGAATTCGGCATCCGTCACATCGCTATGGCCGGTATTGATTGGTTGCGATTCGGTCATTTCAGTGACGTCACCCACGCGTCGCCCGCGGAATATTTCCGGTAATCGGGTACCGACAGGTCTGCCGGGTTCACTGACAAAAATGGCCATAGGTTTTCTCCAGAACGTAATCCCCGTTGCCGGTTTATCGGCTGCTGCCGGATTTTCTTCAGTCACTCATTCGCCGGATCCGCCGGAACCGGCCGAAAACAGCGCCCCGGCGCAACCCGCCGCATCAGCGAGCGCGGCAGGCAGCGAGGTTCTCCGGTGATCACGTCGGCCAGGTATTCCGCCAGCAGGGGCGCATAGGTCAGACCTTTACTGCCGAAACCGGTCAGCAGAAACAGGTCCCCCATGTCGATGTCCGCCATCCCTGTGAATTCCCCCGCAACTGGCTGATAGTCATGGGTTGTGCAGCGGAAGCCGACCCGGCCTGCCAGTTGCCCGCCTTCCGCGGGCTCGTGTTGCCAGATGCCCGGGAGCATGGCTGTCAGTTCGGCGACATTTTCACCATGGCTGGCGGCGGTCTCCTCAGGCGAGCGATCGTGCAGGTCAAAGGTTGCCCCCGTCACCGCGACTCCGTTAAAGGCGGGATTGATGTAACGTGGCCCGCAGATCACCGCTGTGGGGGAATTTACCATAGACGCCGGCAGGTGGCTTACCTGACCCCGGATGGGCTTGAGGCGGAAGGTGCCTTGCCGGGGATCCAGCGGAATGAGCGCCGGTGTCTCGTGACCCCCACAGATGACGATCCGGTCCGCCTGCGGGTTCTGATCGCCGACCAATACTCGCCAGCCACCGTCGCTGCGCTCGAGGTGGCCGACTTCGCTGGAAAACAGGTGCTGGATACCCGGTTGGTGGCTTAGCTGCTGGCACAGCACCGCCGGTTGCAGCCATCCGCTGTGAGCAAACCAGAGGCCGCCGTCGGCGACGGTGAGACCACAGAGTTCGCTGGCCCGCTGGGCAGGCACGGGCTGCACCACCTCCGGTGGGTAGTGGTTGCGGAGGGTGAAACGCCGCTGGCGCTCGTGCTCCTGTGGGCCCACGGCCATCTGGAGAAGCCCGGTAGGGTGCCAGCCCTGGCCCCGGAACGATCCGTAAAATCGCTGGCTGAACAACAGCGCCGAGAGCGCAAGCTGGGTCTGGGCGTTGAATTCCACCCCCAGTTTCACATACAGGGCGCCTTGCAGGTTGCCCGACGCCGCCGCACCGGGGCCGGATGCGCGG
>JAEPMM010000376.1 GCA_017643965.1 Marinobacter sp. | reverse complement strand
CTTCGTAGCTCTCGTAAGCACCGCGCTCACCGGCCAGGGTGGCGGAAGCACGCAGGGCGAAATAGCTGAGCTGCTCCATGGCGACATCGGCAAACTCCACCGCTTCCGGGCTGGTGTAGGGCAGGCCCAGCTGATAGAGCGCATCCTGAAAGCCCATCAGGCCGAGGCCGACCGGGCGGTGCTTGAGGTTGGAGTTTCGCGCCTGGGGCACCGCGTAATAGTTGATGTCGATGACGTTATCGAGCATGCGCACGGCGGTGGTCACGGTTCGTTCCAGCCGTTGCACGTCCAGTTCGCCGTCGTGGATATGGGCGGCCAGGTTCACCGAACCCAGGTTACACACGGCGATTTCATCGGCGCTGGTATTGAGGGTGATTTCGGTACAGAGGTTGGAGCTGTGCACCACGCCTTTATGCTGCTGGGGCGAACGCAGGTTGCACGGATCCTTGAAGGTAATCCACGGGTGGCCGGTTTCGAACAGCACGGGGAGCATCTTGCGCCACAGCTGCTTAGCGGGGATGGTCTTGAACAGGGTGATCCCGCCCTGCGCCGCCAGCGCCTCGTAATGCTCGTAGCGTTCGCGGAAGGCGTTGCCGACCAGGTCGTGCAGGTCCGGCACGTCGCTGGGGGAAAACAGGGTCCAGTCGCGGTCTTCGCGCATGCGTTCGATCAGCAGGTCCGGCACCCAGTTGGCGGTGTTCATGTCGTGGGTGCGGCGGCGTTCGTCACCGGTGTTCTTGC
Organism: Marinobacter sp.; assembly: GCA_017643965.1. Lineage (GTDB taxonomy): Bacteria > Pseudomonadota > Gammaproteobacteria > Pseudomonadales > Oleiphilaceae > Marinobacter. The sequence continues at coordinate 2,763 of JAEPMM010000376.1, read as the reverse complement.
GCAGCTCGAGGAATTCCTCGATGTCCAGGTGCCAGCTTTCCAGATAGGCGCACACCGCGCCCTTACGCTTGCCGCCCTGGTTCACCGCCACGGCGGTGTCGTTGACCACTTTCAGGAACGGCACCACGCCCTGGCTTTTGCCATTGGTGCCTTTGATGTGGGAGCCCAGCGCACGTACTGGCGTCCAGTCGTTGCCCAGGCCGCCGGCCCACTTGGACAGCATGGCGTTGTCGCGGATGGCGCCATAGATGTCTTCCAGATCATCCCCCACGGTGGTGAGGTAACAGGATGACAGCTGGGAATGGCGGGTGCCGCTGTTGAACAGAGTCGGTGTGGACGCCATGTAGTCGAAAGACGACAGCAGGTTATAGAACTCGATGGCACGCTCGTTGGGGTTGTCCTCTTTCAGCGCCAGGCCCATGGCCACGCGCATGAAGAACACCTGGGGCAGTTCAAGGCGGGCGCCGTGCCAGTGCAGGAAGTAGCGGTCGTACAGGGTCTGCAGGCCGAGGAAGCCGAACTGCAGATCCTGTTCCGGCTTGATGGCCGCGCCCAGGCGTTCCAGATCAAACCCTGCCATGGCGTCGTCCAGCAGTTCGTAGCGGATGCCGGCGTTGATGAAGGCGCTCAGGGCCTGGGGGTAGATCTCCGCCAGCGGCAGGCTGCGGGGCAGCTCCAGCGCCGTGGCATTTTCCAGGCGCAGCTGTTCCAGCAGCAGGCGGGCGGTGACCGCGCTGTAATCCGGCTCCTGCTCGATGCGGCCGCGGGCGGTCATCACCAGCGCCGACAGCACGTCTTCCTCGGCGATGCCGTCATAGAGATTGCGCAGGGCGTCTTCCACCAGGGATTCGCCGTCGATGCCGTCCAGCCCCGCCGCGGCCTGTTCCACCTGCAGTTTCATCAGGCCCAGATCCAGCGGCACGGTGTCGCCGTTGGCCTGTTTCACGGTCAGGTGCGGGTGCGCTTCCATCGGCGCCTGGCGGGCGCGCTCGCGGGCGTGTTCTTCCCGGTACAGCACGTAGGCCCGGGCCACTTTCTGCTCTTCCGCCCGCATCAGCGCCAGTTCCACCTGATCCTGAATGTCTTCGATGTGGACCTTGCCGCCGGCTTTCAGGCGCCGGCTGATGGCCTGGATCACCTGCTCGGTGACACGCTGCACGCCGTCGTGAATGTGGGCAGAGCCGGCGGCCTTGTCGCCCTCCACGGCGAGGAAGGCCTTGGTGACGGCCACGCTGATCTTGGCGGGGTTGAATCCGACCAGGGTGCCGTTACGTTTAATGACCTGAAGGGTTTCGGTTTGGCTCGGGGAAGCAGGCTGGGCTTCAGCCAGGGCAGAGCTGGACATGTCGATTCTCCTGAATACGCGTGGTTTCCATGTCCTTCGCGCAGGCAGAGAATCGAATAGGGGGCATCGTCGGATTACGCTTGCGCTAATCCGACCTACGATTCTGCTCACCTTATACGCGAAGGTGCAGTTGTCTTCCCTGGCAGGTCTTCGGACTCAGGGGCGTGAATCGTTCGATTCGGCCTTGCGTGGCGACTTCCCGGCATTTGCCAGTGTCATGGTGCCACGCTTGTTCCCCAATACCGCTGCGCGTCAGTTCCGGAGTTTCACCGGATTCCCGATACCGTCCATGTGTTTACAAAATAAACACTACATCTGGTATTTGACCAAGGATGCGAACACTATATACATGAATATCAGACGCAACAAGGCACTTTTTATCAACACCGAGGTCACTGTGGGTAACGCTTTCATCACCAACAGGGGGACATTATGAGCCGACCGCTTTCACTGACAGCCCTGGCGCTGGGGATCCTCGTCGCGCTGCCCGCCGGGGTCTGGGCGGATACCCGCATCACGCCGTTTTCCACCATGGCGGATCTGGACGATGGCTGGGAACCGCTGGAATTCCCCAAGATTGATCGCCACACCACCTATCGTCTGGTGGAGGAAGACGGCACCCAGGTGATCGAAGCCAGCACCGACAACAGCGCCTCCGGCCTGATTGCCCGCCTGGATCTGGAGCCCGGTGAATCGCTGATGCTGAAGTGGCGCTGGAAGGTGTCCAACGTCTTTGACCAGGGCGATGCCCGCAAGAAATCCGGCGACGACTACCCTGCCCGCATCTATGTGGCGTTCGAGTTCGAGCCGGAGAAGGCCAGCTGGTTCGAGCGCGCCAAGCGCAAAACCGTGGCCACCGTGTTCGGGGAGGAGCTGCCGGGCAATGCCATCAACTACATCTGGGCCAACCGGCTGCCGCAGGGGGAAACCGTGGCCAATCCGTACGCGGAGGAAACCAAGATGATCGCGGTGACCTCGGGCAACGAGCAGGCCGTCGAATGGGTAACGGTGGAACGGGATCTGGTGGCGGATTACCGCGCGGCGTTCGGGGAGGATCCGCCACCCATACGGGGTGTGGCCATCATGTCAGACTCGGACAACACCGGGGAGTCGGCCACCGCGTGGTATGGCGATCTGGAACTGGACCGCTGAGTTACGGCGCCAGGTCCTCGGGAAAGCCGGGGATCACAAAACCGGTACTGAGTTCCCGCACCGGTGGGATCTCACCCCGCTCCGCCAGGCGCAGGTAGGCATCGTCAAAGGCCTCGCGGAGGTCTAATTTTTCACCGATCACGTTCCTCGTTCTGGCACCTTTTGTCCTGCTTGCCTTTGCGGCCGCATTCGCATTGCTTGTTGGTATTCTCTTCGTCCGCCTGCCTGACGGGGACGGGCTCGAAGTGTCACGTGAAATGGCGCCG
>JAEPMM010000138.1 GCA_017643965.1 Marinobacter sp. | reverse complement strand
TGTACACGCTGTACTCGCCCACCCTTGTGAATGCGCAGGAAGAACTGCTTCTCGCGATGAACCGTGGCAATCAGAGACTGGTTGATGCTGCTACCGAGCGATTGTTGGCGCTGAACGTACCGGCTAGTCTGATCAGCCAACTGCGCCAGAAGCGCGAAGTCCAGAGAACCATGACGGTTTACGCTCCGGGTTCCGGGGTGATCGAGAATCTGAATGTTCGTGAGGGTATGTTCATCAAGCCCGGAAACCGGGTTTTATCGATTGCCGCACTGGATGAGGTCTGGGTGATCGGCGAAGTGTTTGAAAGCCAGCTTTCCGCCGTAGAGGCTGGTAATCGGGTACAGATGACGCTGGATTACATGCCCGGTCGCGAGTGGCGCGGAAACGTGGATTACGTCTACCCCGAAGTGAACCCGAAAACCCGGACAGCCCGGGTCCGGATGCGGTTTGATAACGAGGATGGTGCCCTGATGCCGGGCATGTTTGCCCGGCTGGAGGTTCAGGGTGAGCGGGGAAAACGGCAGTTTCTGGTGCCCCGGGAGTCGGTTATCCGCACTGGCCAGAGTGATCGCCTCGTTCTGGCCCTGGAGGAGGGAGCTTTCAAGTCGATAAACGTCAGCGTTGGGCGCGTGGGGGAAAAGCATGCGGAAATACTCGATGGCCTCACGCCGGGCGACACAGTGGTCACATCCGCCCAGTTCCTGATCGATTCGGAATCCAGCAAAACCTCGGACTTCCAACGGATGTCATCGCCTCAGGATATGGATGAGCAGGGGATGGATCATGAAGGCATGGATCACAGCACCATGAGCCATGGCGGGGGCGAGTCATGATTGCCGCTATTATTCACTGGTCTATTCGTAACCGCTTCCTGGTGTTGCTGGCGACGTTGCTTATCACAGGGCTCGGCCTTTATTCGCTGAAACAAACGCCGGTGGATGCTCTGCCGGATCTGTCCGATGTGCAGGTCATTATCAAAACCAGTTTCCCGGGCCAGGCGCCGCAGGTGGTGGAAGACCAAGTCACCTACCCGATGACGACAGCCATGCTCTCGGTACCGGGCGCGAAAACGGTCAGGGGATACTCGTTCTTCGGTGACTCCTATGTTTACGTGATCTTCGATGAAGACACCGACATGTACTGGGCCCGCTCCCGGGTACTGGAATACCTGTCCCAGGTTGCGCCCAGCCTTCCAGACTCTGCAAGGCCTCAGCTCGGGCCAGACGCTACCGGAGTTGGCTGGGTTTACCTGTATGCGCTGGTAGACCGCACTTGGAACCAGGACCTAAGCCAGTTGCGCAGCCTGCAGGACTGGTTCCTGAAGTACGAACTGCAAACGGTGCCGGGTGTCTCTGAGGTGGCTGCGCTAGGCGGTATGGTGAAGCAGTACCAGGTCAAGGTCAGCCCGGAAAAACTCAGGGCGCTGGGAATTCCTCTGGCTCACATCCAGAACGCCATTAAGAGAGGCAACCAGGAAGTGGGCGCCTCCGTCATCGAGATGGCCGAGGCGGAATACATGGTGCGCACGTCTGGCTATATAAAGTCCCGTGAGGATCTTCTGTCGATTCCATTAGGACTCGATGACAACGGTACCCCCATATTGCTGAAAGATGTGGCCACCGTTGAAGTTGGCCCGCAGATGCGGCGTGGGGTTGCCGAACTGAATGGGGAAGGTGAAACCGTCGGCGGTGTTGTGGTGATGCGCTTTGGTGAGAACGCTCAGGCAACCATTAATGGCGTGAAGGCGAAACTGGAAGACCTGAAATCCAGTTTGCCTGAAGGCGTCGAGGTGGTGACGGTTTACGATCGCTCTGGTCTGATTGAGCGGGCGGTCAATAATCTCGGCTTCAAGCTGCTTGAAGAGTTTCTGGTGGTGGGCCTGGTGTGCATCGTCTTCCTGTTCCACGTGCGCTCGTCGCTGGTGGCGATTCTCAGCCTTCCGGTGGGTATTCTGGCTGCCTTTATCGTCATGCACTGGCAAGGCATCAATGCCAACATCATGTCACTCGGGGGGATTGCCATCGCTATCGGCGCCATGATTGATGGTGCTATTGTAATGATCGAGAACATGCACAAACACATGGAGCGAACCCCGTTAACGTCTGAGAACCGATGGGAAGTCGTTGCACGGTCAGCCTCTGAGGTCGGGCCCGCGCTGTTTTTCTCGCTCCTGATCATTACCGTCAGTTTTGTGCCGGTGTTTGCCCTGGAGGCGCAGGAAGGGCGGATGTTTTCTCCCCTGGCGTTCACCAAAACCTACGCCATGGCGGCGAGTGCGGCCCTGGCGGTGACGCTGGTGCCGGTGCTGATGGGCTATTTCATTCGCGGCAAGGTGCTGCCGGAGCACAAGAACCCCGTGAACCGCCTGCTGGTTGGCGTTTATATGCCGGTGCTGAAGCTGGTGTTACGCTTCCCGAAAACGACGGTTATTGTTGCGTTGCTGGCATTGGCTGTGGGCCTTTGGCCAGCCACCAAAATCGGCAGTGAATTCATCCCGCCACTGGATGAAGGCGACCTGATGTACATGCCCACCACCTACCCGGGCATCTCCATTGGTAAGGCTCGGGAACTGTTGCAGCAAACGGACAAGCTGATTGCCACCGTACCCGAAGTCGAAACCGTGTTCGGCAAAGTGGGGCGGGCGGATACCGCTACCGATCCGGCTCCATTGACGATGATCGAGACCTTCATCCAGCTCAAGCCGAGGGATCAATGGCGGGAAGGCATGACCACCGAAAAGCTGAAGCAGGAGCTCAATACTCTGATTCGGTTCCCGGGGGTAACCAATGCCTGGGTTATGCCGATCATCACGCGCATCGATATGCTGGCAACGGGTATTAAAACGCCGGTGGGCATCAAGATTGCCGGTCCGGACCTTACCGTCATCCAGAACATCGGTAAACGCCTTGAGGAAGTCATGGTCGACATCCCCGGTACAGCCTCCGTTTACTCTGAGCGAGTCGCTGGGGGCCGCTACATCAAGGTGGATATTGATCGTGAGCGTGCCGCTCGTTATGGGCTGAATATCGCTGATGTTCAGCAGGTAGTGGCCTCCGCTATTGGTGGAATCAACGTTTCCAGAACCATCGAGGGACTTGAGCGGTATCCCATTAATCTTCGTTATCCGGAAGACTACCGGGATTCGCCCGAGAAGCTGGAGCAACTGCCCATCGTGACCGCATCCGGCCAGCGCATTGCCCTGGCAGATGTGGCGGAGATCGGCGTGGAGGATGGCCCGCCGGCCATTAAGAGGGAGAATGCCCGCCTGAACGGCTGGACCTTTGTGGATATTGAGGGTGTCGACGTAGGCACCTATGTTGAACAGGCCATGGTTACCGTGAGTGAAGAGCTGGATCTACCTCCCGGTTATTCAATCAACTGGTCTGGTCAGTATGAGTACATGCTCCGTGCGAAGGAAAAACTGACCTATGTGGTGCCGTTAACGCTGGCCATCATCGTCATCCTGCTGTTTCTTAACTTCCGCCGTTTTGCCGAAGTGGGGATTATTATGGGCACGCTACCGTTTGCGATGATCGGTGCTATCTGGCTGATGTATCTGCTTGGTTATAATTTTTCGGTAGCCGTCGGTGTCGGTTTCATTGCGCTGGCCGGCGTTGCGGTAGAGATTGGGGTGATCATGCTGGTGTATTTGAATCAGGCTTATAACGCAATGCTGGAAACGTGTGATGACAAAGGGCTGACGCCAAGGCGAGAAACCCTCCGCCATGCCGTACTACACGGTGCCGGTATGCGGGTTCGGCCAATCATGATGACGGCGGCCGCCATTATCGGGGGGCTTGTGCCCATTATGATTGGCACCGGTACAGGGTCGGAGGTGATGGGCCGGATTGCGGCACCTATGGTGGGCGGTATGATTTCCGCTGTCATTCTGGCGCTGCTGGTGATTCCTGTGCTCTTTTATCTCTGGAAACAGCGAACTCTTGGTGAGTAACGCCGATAGCAAGGTGCAAGGATTCAGCCTGGTACCTTGCTATCACGTCTTTACCGGTTATCACGATCATTCGCAGGGTGCCTACCCGTCTACTGCGCATATTCCAAAATCTATTTGCCTGAACGTTCGCTTTGCGACCTGGCTGGCCAGCAGAAAACAATATTCTGAACCATACTTAAAGGCCTTTACCCTCCAAAGAGGGCCACGTCATGACATTTCCTATCAGCAAAGCTCCCTGGAACAAGGGAAAGCTCGTTGGCCAGAAGCTGCCGCTCAAACTCGAACAAATATGGGCTATCCGGATTCGGTTGGAGATTGCAGAGAACATCCGCGAGCTGGCGATGTTCAACATGGCAATTGACTGCAAACTCCGATCCTGCGATCTGGTAAAGCTATTGGTTCGAGATATTTCCAGAAACGGTGAGGTTCTGGACCGGGCGCAAGTCATCCAGCAGAAGACTAGTCAGCCTGTTCAGTTTGAGATAACCAAAAAGACGCGCGAATCGGTCGAGGCATGGATCGAGTTGCGCGGACTTTCGGGTATGGATTATTTGTGGCCGAGCCGGATGCGAAAGTTCGACCATATCACTACTCACCAATACGCCCGTCTTGTCAAAAAGTGGATTACCAGCATCGGACTTGACCCTTCAGTCTACGCAACCCATTCAATGAGACGCAGCAAAGCGACATTGATCTACAAGAAGACCAAAAATCTTCGAGCCGTTCAGTTGCTGTTGGGACACACGAATATGTCGAGCACCGTGCGGTACCTTGGTGTGGAGGTTGAGGATGCTCTGGAGATAGCCGATAGTATTGAGATCTAAATGCGTAACTTGGCTCCTTGGTCGCTGGATGTTGCAGACGCTGGCAGATCCGGTTGATGAACACCTTCGGGTTTCGATCAGGCTCCTTCAGTCGTAAACAAAAGCGAACATTCGAGTCAGGCCTTCCTTCTCCCCCCCGAAGGTTCCAAGCTCGTCATTGGCCTTTGATTCATCATGGTTGATGGAGCAACTTTCAGGTGCCAACTAATTCCGGTATAGAGTTAGCGATAATGGGCTAAGCCGATGTTTACCCCGATTGACCTGCCCCCAGCTTTCCAAAGGCCAAAAAAACTGGATATGTGAAGCCCGGCAAAAGATGAACATAAGCATCCGACAATCAAATCTTGAGTCACGGGCTGCTGCCGTATTCCGCAGCAGCTAAGCATTACTTTCCAATGGCAAGCTTCGTTAACTCAGGCATCCTCCTGAATAAGAGCAGCGAGGTCATGCCGAATTTCTTCCCCGCTCAAATCGGGCCGCATTAAAAGGCGAGGGTTACCTTCGGGATCAAATACATAAATCGCGCTGCTGTGTGACACCGCATAATTTCCATCAGCGTCAGGTTCGTCATAACCGAAGGTTGTCCTATATCGTTTTGCCAGTTCACGAAGCTGGGGTTCTTTTCCAGTGAGCCCTACAATATTGTCACCGAAGAAATCCACGTATTTTGCGAGGCGCTCGGGCGTGTCACGTTTCGGATCGACACTCACGAACAAAGTGAGTACTTCATCCTGAAGCGCGGGGTCCAGGCCACTGGTTGCCTGATTGAGTTTTTGCAGGGCGGTCGGGCAAACATCGGGGCACGAGGTGAACCCGAAAAACAGCATTCTCACGCGGCCACTGTAATCATCGCCAGATACAGACTTGCCCTGGCTATTGATCAGGTCGAATTCCAGCTCAGGCATCAAGCCACTGATGTTTTTACCGTTCCAGTCTTCCTCGTCATTGCCAAAGCAACCAGTCAGCAATAGGGCTGCTATCAGCGTTAAGGTCGCCGATATGATGTTGGTGCGCTGTCGCCAGAAGCGAGTTCTCATGACGCTGTTTCCTCAAGTTGTTTGGATTGGTTGGTATATTTTCCGTCCTGATGCATGGCTCGCCGGAGCATCAGAAGAATGCCAAGAATGCTCATCATGGCCGGAGGAATATAGGTCAGCATGCCTCCCAGTAGCTGGTCGACTTCCGGGTCCAGCGGCCAGGCCCTGCCACAGACTTCGTAAACGTCATAGACCATGTCACGTGAAAACACGATCCACGCCCCAAGAAACATCTGAAGCACACCTGCGGCGGCCAGAACCAACATGCGTCTGCCATACCCCAGCGATGAGGTGATCGCCGGCGGTCTTGGATCAAAGATCAACCACCAGAACAGCAGGCCATCCAGCAACATGCTCCAGTTCATGACCCAATACAGATCCCGGCTGAGCATGGCGTCAAAATGGATTGATGGCCACAGCCAGAAATAGATAAGCCCGACAAACAGGAAAAGGGCGATAAAAGGCTGTTGCAGAACGTTATAGACCCAGCCCAGAGGCCTCAATGTATGCCTCCAGCCCGGGCTGATTTTTGCGAACCAGAACCGCATGACCGGTAAAGGGTTGGACAGGGCGATCAGGATCGGACCGATATGATGAAGAATCAGGTGCTGACCCCGATGGACGAAGAACATGTATTGTGCGTAGTAATCGAAGCGGGTCTGCATCACCGCATAACAGATCAGTACCCCCAGGGTGAACGCAAAGATCCGCAGTGAGCCTGGCCGGTCCTGTTCCGGCATCCGAATTAGCCCGACGCCATAGAATCCCATCACGAGCATGTAGCTGAGTATGGTCAGCGGCGAGAAATCGTAGGGTAAAAGGTAGTCAAGCAGTGACATAGCGTTGCCGGTTGTTTTGTTGTTATTTCAGTGACCCTACCTTGGATGTCACCAGGTCGTACAGTTCCTGAGGCCCCAGGCGGCTCAAGGTGTCTCCGTTAACGTAGAATGTTGGGGTTCCGGAAATTCCAACCGCCTTAACGTCCGCAGCATCCTGTTGAATAATGCCGTCAATCTCGGGTGAGTTCATACCGGCCCGAGCGGCTTCGACATCAAGTCCGGCTGACTCCGCCGCATCCCATGCTGCGGCGACCTTTGGATCATCGTGCCATTTCGGTTGTGCTTCCATAACAGCGTCCAGTACCGGCTCATAGACCCCCTGTTCACGGGCGGTTTCCAGGATTCTGACGGCCTCTTCCGAGCCTTTGTGAAACAATACGTAGCGCAGTACCAGACGCACGTTGTCCGGGTAGGCAGCCTGAATCTGTTTCACATAGGGATGCATGGCGCGACAACCTTCGCAGGATGGGTCGAAGAACTCGACAATGGTTACCGGCGCGTCCTCAGGGCCAATAACGGGAGAGTAATCCCTCACCAGTGGCGTTTTTTCAACAACGGCGGGTTCATTAGTGCCCTGGGAGCGATCGTAAATAACAAAAGCACCAGCAAAGACAACCAGACAAAAAAGAAGGAGACTGATGACCAGGGTTCGGGTTTGCACGGGAGATCTTCCTATTTTAAATGAGTTTACGGGTTTCAGATTATTCAGGTGTTCGTTAGCAGCCGACTAGGCACCCACCGCAGATAAAGCATCATTCCAAACAGTTCCAACAAAGACTGGACGACAATCACCACGACGGCCACAGCCCAGGCCTCTGGCATTGACAGTGCCAAAGGTAAAACCACGAAGGAGTTGCGTGTTCCTAGGCTGAAGATGACGGTGCGACCGGTTTCTACCGGTAATCGAAAGACCCGGCGCAGAGCCTTTCCAACCAGAGCCGCAGCTAGAAGATAGGCCGGAAACAGAATCATCAAGGGCCAGATAAGTGAGCCGGTACTGTCGATCTGGCTGACCTGTGTCATTGAGATGATGAACAGTACGACTGTCAGCAGAGGGACCGGCATCAGACCCATGAAGCGAATGAACCCGATGGCTTTTCTGGAGTTTTCGGCCCATTTTTCAGTCAGAAATGCCAGGATAAGCGGGACAATAATCAGCCCGCCAAAGGCCGGCAGGAGGTGCCGCCCAAGCTCAAGATTCACGTCGAACTGATTACCCATGAAAAGCCAGAGGTAAAGTGGAAGAAGACCCAGTTGAGCAATCAGCAGAACCGGTGTTGCCGCAATGGCTCGGGTGCTGTCCCCCTTGCCTAGGTGAGTGAAGGTGACAAACCAGTCGGTACAGGGCATCAGCAATACCAGAAGCACTCCCAACTTCAGCGCGTCATTGTCCGGCAGCGCCAATATCAGCAAGGCAGTGATCGCCGGCATGACCAGAAAATTTCCGGTGAGCAAGGCACCCATGAACCGACGGT
>JAEPMM010000405.1 GCA_017643965.1 Marinobacter sp. | reverse complement strand
GTGGACACCTTGCTGGTGATGCGAAACACCGGCCGCGGTGGTCTGGCGGATGGTTGTGTGACCAGCGCCGGCATCTGCAGCGGGTTGTTTCTGCACGCCACCCTGTCTGCCCTGGGTATCTCCATACTGCTGGTGGAAACCGCCTGGGCGTTCTCAGTGCTCAAGTGGGCGGGCGCCTGCTACCTGGTGTGGCTGGGGATCGCTTCCTTGCGACAGGCCATGGCTCGGGGGAGCGAGCCCGGACGGCCGGAGCAGCCGGCGCCGCGGCGCCGGGTGGGCCGCCGGCAGTCGTTCCGGGAGGGGCTGCTGTCCAACGTTCTGAATCCCAAAACCGCCTTGTTTTACATGGCGCTGTTACCCCAGTTTGTGGATCCGGCCGGGAGTGTGCTTCAACAGTCCATGGTGCTGGCAGGGGTGCATTTCGCGGTGGCAATGGTGTGGCAGTGTGGTCTGGCCTGGGTGGTGGTGCGTTTTCGGGGCCTGGGCGCAAGTGCCTGGCTCAGGCGCACTTTGAACGCGCTGACCGGTGGCTTCTTCGTTGCCATGGGGGCAAAGCTGGCGGCGAATTGAGCGGATTGCCGGCGGGCAAATAAAAAGGGAAGCCGAGGCTTCCCTTTTTATTTGCGCATTCAAACGCCTGCCGTTACTTCTCCAGGTACTGGAGTTTGTCGGGCTTGCCGTCCCACTCTTCTGCGTCCGGCAGCGGGTCTTTCTTTTCCGTGATGTTCGGCCATTTACCCGCCAGATCGGCGTTGAGCTCAACAAACTGCTCCTGACCGGCCGGCAGTTCGTCTTCGGAGAAGATGGCTTCAGCCGGGCATTCCGGTTCGCACAGGGCGCAGTCGATACACTCGTCCGGGTCGATTACCAGAAAATTCGGGCCTTCGTAAAAGCAGTCAACCGGACATACTTCCACGCAGTCGGTGTATTTACACTTGATGCAGTTATCAGTAACGATAAAGGCCATAGTCAGATCCCTGGTCCAGTGGTCAGTCTCATCAGTTGGTCATATTAATTGCGCGATATTGTAGGGAGCGGCCCCCGGTCCCGCAAGCGTCTCCCTGCTATAACCTTATTACATAGGTCAATCTGGCCGCTTTTACCGCTTATTTTCCCAGCATTTCCTGCAACAGGTAGAGGCGGTTCAGCGCCTCCCTCGGAGTCAGCTCATCCAGGTCGAGGTCTTTCAGCGCTTCTTCCACTGCGCTCGGTTCCGCACTGGCAAACATGTCGCCCTGCCAGGCGCTCGCGCTTTCCAGTGGTTCCCGAACAGCCCGGGGAGCAGTGGATACTGCTGTGGCTGCAGCCTGTACGGGCGTCGCGACCGGTGCGTTGGCGCTTTCCAGATGGGCCAGTTGGGCCTTGGCGTTGCGAATCACGTCCTGCGGCACGCCCGCCAGCTTGGCCACCTGCAAACCATAACTCTGGCTGGCAGGGCCGTCGTGAACATTGTGCAGGAACACGATGCTGTCGTCGTGTTCGGTGGCCGTCAGGTGGACGTTCACCGCGTGGCGCAGGTCGTCCGCCAGTTGTGTGAGTTCGAAATAGTGGGTGGCAAACAGGGTATAGCAGCGAATTTCCTTCGCCAGGTGCTCCGCCGTGGCCCAGGCCAGTGACAGGCCGTCAAATGTGCTGGTGCCGCGACCCACTTCGTCCATCAATACCAGGCTGTACTCGGTGGCGTTATGGAGGATGTTGGCGGTTTCGGTCATTTCCACCATGAAGGTGGAGCGGCCGCCGGCGATATCGTCGGAGGAGCCCATGCGGGTGAATATACGGTCTACCGGCCCGAGAATGGCGCGGTTGGCCGGTACAAAGCTGCCGGTGTAGGCCAGCAGGGCAATCAACGCCGCCTGGCGCATGTAGGTGGACTTACCGCCCATGTTGGGGCCGGTAATCACCAGCATGCGGCGTTGGGTGTCCATCAGCAGGTCATTGGGCACATAGGGCTCGCTGAGCAGCTGTTCCACCACCGGGTGTCGGCCCTCCTCAATATCGAAGCCCGGCATCTCGCTGAATTCCGCCGCGGTAAAGCGCAGGCTGGTGGCCCGTTCCGCGAAGTTGCTCAGCACGTCCAGTTCCGCCAGGGCCTGGGCCGCGTCCTGCAGGGGCGCGAGCTGCGCCGCGACGGTCTCCAGAACGTCATCGTAGAGGGATTTTTCCCGCGCCAGCGCACGGCTTTTGGCGCTCAGGGCCTTGTCTTCGAATTCCTTGAGTTCCGGGGTGATGAAACGCTCGGCGTTTTTAAGAGTCTGGCGACGGATGTAGTCCACCGGCGCTTGCCCGGACTGGGCGCGGCTGATCTCGATGTAGTAGCCGTGAACGCGGTTATAGCCCACCTTCAGGGTGCTGATGCCGGTGCGTTCCTTTTCCCGGGTCTCCACATCCAGCAGGTACTGGCCGGCGTTTTCGCTGATGTTGCGCAGCTCGTCCAGTTCCTCGTCAAAGCCCTCGCGAATCACGCCGCCGTCGCGGATCACCACCGGCGGGTTGTCGATGATGGCGCGTTCGAGCAGGTCCGCCAGTTCCGGGTACTCGCCGATCACTGTGGCCAGTTTGACGATGTGGTGGGAATTCACCGGCTTCAGGGTTTCCTGCAAATCCGGCAAGGCCGCAAAGGCGTCCCGCAGCCGTGCCAGATCCCGCGGGCGGGCGGAGCGCAGGGCAACCCGCGACAGAACCCGTTCGATATCGCCCACCGTTTGCAGCAGGTCGTGGACCGGCTCGTAGTGGAAACCCTCCAGCAGCGCCGACACCGCCTGCTGGCGTTGCTGCACCACGTCCACATCCCGCAGCGGGCGGTTCAGCCAGCGCCGCAGCTCACGGCCACCCATGGCGGTGGCGGTGCGGTCCATGACCCAGGCCAGGGTATGCTGGTGACCACCCATCAGGTTGGTGTCAATTTCCAGATTGCGGCGGCTGGTGGCGTCCAGAATCACCGCTTCCTCACGGCGCTCTCGGGTCAGCTTGCGAATGTGGGGCAGGGCGGTGCGCTGGGTTTCCTTGGCGTACTGGAGCAGGCAGCCGGCGGCACAGACGGCCAGGGTCAGCTCTTCACAGCCGAAGCCGGTCAGATCCCGTACCTGCAGCTTCTGGGTAATCACCCGGCGCGCGGTGTCGGCTTCGAACAGCCACGGCCCCTGGCGCCGC
>JAEPMM010000220.1 GCA_017643965.1 Marinobacter sp. | reverse complement strand
TTCCAGCTCCGCAACGAGAACGTCAAGTGGCAGGCCGTCCTCGAAATCCATGACCAGGTAAGCGGTGTCGTTCGCCAGAAAAAGATCCCGGCAGCGAACGATGTTGGGGTGGCGAAGTTTTACAAGCGTTCTGCCTTCCGCGATGAAACGGGCCAGCCCCTCGGAATAGGGCGCCTGTCGGGCGCTGCTGATGGCCTGGACGCGGTCATCGTGTCGCAAAGCGACTTCGGTGGGCAGAAATTCCTTGATGACCACGCTTTCTTCGAGATGCTCGTGGCGTGCACGATAAACAATGCCGAACCCTCCCTGGCCCAGGACGTGCTCGATCAGATACTGATTCAGCCGTGTGCCGGGGCGCAGTGCACTGAAATGATCAGTGTCTTGCATGTTGGTAGCTCCCAGTCGATGACAGGTCTTTGCAGAACAGGCCTGAGTGATGGGTTCGGCCTGACCGTTGATTAATTTGGATTGGCAACTAGTATGCCATTGTAGTAAGAATGTACACAGTTCTGCCGGTTGGAGTATCAGTGCAAGTGAGCAGTCTTGCTATTTCGGTCGGCCGATGCCGCGCATCGAACGACGTCCCAGTGAACAGTCCGAGCGTTTCCCGCCGTCATCTCAACCTGGTGGTACACAATCTGGAGCAGATCGATATTGAGGACTGTGGCTCCTCATACGGATCGTGGTTCTGGAATGGGAACCGGTGGCAGGCGTTCGAACGGGTCAGGCTTGGCTCGAATGACCACATCGTGATCGGTGAGGCAAAACTGAGGGTGATGGAGATCATCATCGCTTTCCAGGTCAGGGCCAGGAGTAGAAGTTAATGACAAGTCTTGAAAAAGAAGAATCCTACTATCGATTGATCGTGCTTCTGGTGTCGCTCTTTACCGGTATTATTCTGGTTATCCTCGCGTCCGTTCTGACCAGTGCCCAACCGGATACCTCCACCGAGTGGCGAATAACCGACCTTCTGTTCGATCGCAGCAGCACATCCTATCCGTTGACTATTCAGAACCTGATGTGGCTGTTCTTTTTCGCCTGTGCCGGCGAAATCTGGGTGCGCTGGCACCGGGCAAGTCAGGAGATTGCCCAGCTCGAGCGCGGGCTGATGCTGGATGACGACACACTGCTCTACCGTTCCAAGGACCTGGTTCCGATCTACCAGACAATCAAGTCGGACCCGCTGGGTAGCCGTTTCTATCTGCAGCGTCTGGTGAAGCGCATCATCATGCAGTTCCAGATTACCCGCAGCACCGAACAGGCCAACAATCTCATGAACTCCTCGCTGGAGCTCATGCAGCATGAGGTAGACCTGAAATACAACATGGTGCGTTATCTGGTCTGGCTCATTCCAACCCTCGGATTCATCGGCACCGTTGTGGGCATCACGCTGGCGTTGTCCAGCGCCGGAGACATGCCGGATATCACCGACTCAGCGGCAATAAAGGCGTGGGTGGCGCTGATCACCACAAAGCTCGGCGTGGCATTCAACACCACGTTGCTGGCACTGATCATGTCAGCAGGGCTTGTTTTCTGTATGAATATTGCACAAGGTCGCGAAGAAAAAGCGTTGAATCTTGTCGGCCAGTACTGCCTGGACCGCCTGGTGAACCGTCTTATCGCGGCTGACTAAATGACACGGAGAAGTGAATCATGAGTTTCCGACTCGGACCCGATGGCAAGCCTGTTGAAGTGGACTCAAGCTTCGATGAGCGCAAGCAAAGAACCAAACCCCCTCAGAATGAGCCAGCCACCCAGCCACCCCCGGGGCGTTCCGATGCCGGAAAGACCCAACCGCCCGGTGTCGACCTGTTCGGACATATTGTGGGTGGGCAGCAAGACAACATGAGGCCCGGCAGAATGCCCGTGTCGGAGGAGCCGCCCACACGGCCGATGCGGCGGGCAAAAGCAGAGTCGGCGGACGAGCCGGACAGCAATTTCAACGCCGCTGAACCCAAAACCCAAATAAACTTTGGCAGCGCTGGCGTATCCGGCGAGGGCTTCGTCTGCGGCTGGCTGGTGATTGTCGACGGTCCCGGGAAGGGCAAGAGTCTGAGCATTGGCGCCGGGCAAAGCGCCATCTCGCGTTCGAGTGGTGAGCGTCTGACACTCGACTTTGGTGACCAGACCATCACCTCGAAGCAACAGCTGCTGGTGATTTACGACGATGAGAACCGGGAGTTCCTGATATCACCGGGTAACGGGTCCAGCCTCAACCGTCTCAACGGCAAGGTTGTGGGCAGTCAAATGGTGCTCAATGCCGGGGACTTGCTGAAGGTTGGCGCGACAACCCTGCGGTTCGTGCCTTTCTGCGACTCGACCTTCACCTGGGAGTGACCATGCTGCAGCTCTCAGCGGGTTGGCATCAGACCGCCGGAAAGCGTGACTATCAGGAAGACGGTGTGTCGCGGATGGCCTGGTCTAACGGTTTTTCGCTGGCCCTGCTCTCGGACGGGATGGGAGGGGCTGCTCACGGTGATGTTGCCAGCAGGGAAATTCTCAGGGCCTTCAGCGAGACGTTCTGTGAGGAAGAATCGGAGTCCATCGTCAGCCGGTTTCAGAACTCCCTGATCGCCACCAACAATCACTTGTCGGACTACGTGCGGTTGAATCCGGATTGTGACGGGATGGGAGGCACGCTGATTGCAGTGGCGTTCTCAGGCGAGTCGGTTGACTGGCTGAGTGTAGGGGACAGCCCGCTATGGCTGGTTCGTGAAAATGAAATACTGCGGCTGAATGAAGATCACTCCCGCAAAGCAGAACTGATGCAACTGGTTGAGGCCGGTCAAATGACAGCCGAGGAAGTGGCGGTGCACCCACAGCGCAATCAACTGACCTCAGCGGTGATGGGGTACTCGATCGATCACGTGGATATCAGTTCGACCCCGGTCCAGAACGGTGATGTTTTGCTGCTTGCCAGCGATGGTGTCGAGTCGATTCCGGAGCAGGAACTGGCGTCCATTTGCGATCGTTTTTCTGATGAGGGCCCACAGGCGCTGGCCGAACATATTGTCAGTCATGTCGAAAGCCTTGACCGGCCACACCAGGACAATGCCACGGTGATTGTTCTTAAAATCTCCGGGGAACAGGAATAAAAGGATCAAATAATGCGTTGTTTTTCCGCCCGACATTTTGCGGTTTTCTTGCTCGCTCTCTTCATCGGAGGCTTAACCGCGACCGGCGCGACCGCGGATGTGGTCTACCAGATGGATGTTGAAAAACAGAGTGGTTCCACACTGACCGGCGTCGCAACGCGGATCAACGCATCCCGCTTCGTGACCGATTCAGCGCTCGTAGATGGCGCTCGAACTGCGTATCTGATCGATCGCAACGTGACCCCGCCGGCAAAAATTGTAGCCGATGTTCTCGTTGCCGACAGTGAAAGCCGGATTGCGGTTCTGGAATCCAATAACCTTTCCGGTGGTAGCGTCATTCTCGCACAGAAGGACCAGGCAGCAGGGGGGCAGCTGGCGTTGCTCACGCTGGATGGCGAGATCAGTTCGGTGGTTCAGAGCCTGGAGCCCATGGAGGACCTGGCAGAAGGTTCGATCTATCGCCATGGCGCGCTTTACAAATCGGGACAGTGGGGCGCACCGGTTCTGAACAATTGTGGCCAACTGGTGGGCCTGAGTATTTATGAAACCGGGTTTTTTGGCGGCAGGATAGCGCCTGAGCAGGTCGCCTACGCGCAATCGCTGGAGACGCTTAAAGCGGTGTTGGCGCAGAACGATGTGGATTTTGAGGTGGCTCCGGATGTGTGTTTGTCCGATGTGGAACAGGCGGAATTGAAAGCTGAGCAGGCAGCGAGGGACGCGGAAGCTGCAAAACTTGAGAAAGAAGCGGCAGACCGGGCAGCGCAGGAGCGGCTCGAAAAGATTCAACAGCAGGCGGAACAGGCAAGGATTGAGCAAGAGGAGGCATTAAAAGCGGCGCAGGAAGCGGCGGATAAGCGGGCCGAGGAGGCCGCGGAGGCAATAGAAAAAGCAGCTCAGGAACGGGAAGAGTTGGAGAAGGCTCGCGACCGCGCGGAAGAGCTGGCAAGAGCTGAGGCACAAAAACAGCAGGCAGCAGAGCAGCAGAAGGTGTATCTGGCTGTTGGTGCAGCGATCATCATTCTGATTCTGTTGCTGGTATTTATCACTGTTCTGCGCAAGCGCAAACAGGCCCTGGCGGTGCAGCAGGAAGCCCTGGACCAGAAAGCCCGCGAGGCTGCTGAACTGGAGGCGCAGAAGTCGCAGATGGGCGACCAGATCCAAAAGATGCAGAAGTCTTTCCGCGACATACTGCTGGATGGCAGAACCAGCGACGACAGGCAGGTGCGATTGAAAATCAGCGGCAAACTGCTTGCCCAGAACGAGACACAGCTGATCGGGCGTGAGAGCGCTCAGGTTGACTACGCGTTAACCGAGCCGGAGGTGTCCCGTCGTCATCTGCAGATCAGCCTGCGTGAAGACCGGGTATTTGTGGAAGATCTGCAGAGTCAGAACGGCAGCTGGCTTAATGATGTGCAGCTTGAGGCAGGGAAACCTCAGGAACTGAACAACAACGACCTGCTGAGTCTGGGCGGTATCTCGTTCAGGATTCATTTCCTGTAGGGGATGAGCCGCTTTTGCAGTTCCAATTTCAAGTGATGGCGCAGTCATGAAAATAAAAAATCGCGATATCAATATTTTCAGTATGTCGGCGCTTGATCTGTTTGCCTCCGGTATGGGGGCGTTCATCCTGCTTGCTGTGATTTCGCTGCCCTATTTCGGGAACGTTTCCAAGATACCGACGGAAGCGCCACTGGAGTGCCCGGTACCGGAGGTTTGCCCGAAACCGGTTCCCTGCGAGGTTTGCCCGCCACCGACACCGCCCGGATTCCAGAAACTCGAAAAGCTGGACCTGGTTGTCGTTCTGGACATCACCGGCAGCATGCGAGACGAAATCGATAGCCTGAAGGCGGAGATCGAAGACATCGCCGAGATTCTTCAGCGTCTCTCTGATGACGCGCACCTGCGGGTGGTTGTCTTTGGCGACGACGGTTTCGACCGTCCTGTCACCGGGTTTGCGCTGACGGCGGCCAGTGACGCCCCGGCCCTGAAACGCCAGGTTGAGCAGATTGAAGTGGATCTGGGTTTGGGCAGTGGCGGTAACAACACCAACGGTGAAGCGGTCTACCCCGGATTTGCTGAGGCGCTGGACACAGCATGGCGAGCCGGCGTGGAGCAGCAGGTCATCATTATCATCACCGATGATCAACCCCACCCCGGAGACAATCGCCTACTGACATCCGATGTCCGGGACTTTGTTGCCGGTGGCGCCGACAATAGCGTATCGGTGCGTTACCTGGGTTCTGATCAACCCACCAGCCGCTATTATGAGGAGCTCGCAAAAATTGACGGTAAGGGCTCCTATGGCGGGGGCACAGACGGCTCCGTAACAGCGGCACTCCTGCTCGGTTTACTGCCTCTTTGAGGGTATGCCGATGAGTGCAGCACTTCATCCGGGGCAGAAAATACAGCGTTATGTCATTGAGCGCGTGCTCGGCATAGGTGGATTCGGTGTTGTCTATCTCGCGTTTCACGAAACCCTGGAATATCAGGTCGTTATCAAGGAATACCTGCCCAAGGGGCTGGCGAGACGCGTTGAGGGGGGGCGTGTAGAGCCCGTCTCGCCTGCTGCGGCGGAGCCTTTCCAGCAGTCCTTGTTGAAGTTTCGCAAGGAATGCGAAGCCTTATTGATGCTTGAGCACCCGAATATCGTGTACGTATACGATTGTTTCTTTGCGCTCGGCACTGCCTACCTGGTCATGCACCGGGAGGTGGGGTGCACATTGTGGGAGCGGTTCGCCAGTCAGATGCAGACAGAACAATCACCGATTTCCTGGGCACAGCTGAGCGCAAGCTTACCCGGAATTCTGGCGGGGCTTGAGTACATTCACAGCCGCCGGTTGGTGC
>JAEPMM010000062.1 GCA_017643965.1 Marinobacter sp. | reverse complement strand
CACTGTGCCCAGTAGTCCTCGGCATCTCGAAACCCATGCAGTGGCGCCGTATAACGGTTGTCGAACTGATGGAAATTGCGAATGCTCTCGAACCCGCTGACGTCGATCAGATCCGGAAAGCGCCGGGCTTTTTCCTGCATTTTCACATGAAGATCCCGCAGGAACCTCTGCATGTAGATTTTTCGGCTCGACTTCGCCAATTCGTCGGCACTGCCGGCCAGGTCACAAGGCACCGAATAGGCAACGGCACCACAGATACGACTGTCCACCTGCTCTGACTGCTGGCCCAGGTACAACAACGTCAGGTTGCCGCCCATGCTGAAGCCTGAGAGGAACAGTGTCTGGTACTGTTGCGCCAGACCATGATTCACCACCCGTTCGAGATCCTCGGTGGCCCCGCTGTGGTAGAACCGCGGCTTAAGGTTCATCACCCCGCCGCAGGAGCGGAAATTCCACGCCAGCACATCCCAGCCTGCAGTCATCAGGGCCCGGGTCAGCCCCAGCATATAGGGTCGGCGACTGTGGCCCTCTAGCCCATGGGACAGAATGGCCAGGCGGTCACTGCCCTGGCGGTACCAGTCCAGATGAAGCTGGTCACCGTCACTGGTGGGGAGCACTTCGGTCTCCGGTTCGGCCATGTCCACCTTGCGGAACAGGGTTGGCCAGACCGATTGCACATGACCGTTGCGCAACCAGGGGGGCGGACGATAGCGCAGCGCCCGGTCGCCAATGTCTGGTGGAACAGGGTGAGGATTCGACTGATAGTACAAATTTTAACCTTTTATTTCAGAGGGTTGACCCCAACGAATAAAGCCCTTACTATTCGCGCCTGTCGACTGTTCCCCGATAGCTCAGTTGGTAGAGCAACGGACTGTTAATCCGTTTGTCCCTGGTTCGAGCCCAGGTCGGGGAGCCACTTATTCCGAAATGCCGCCGCCTCTTACGGGGCCGCGGCATTTTTCGTTTCCGGCCTCAGAACACCTGGGGCCGTTGCATGAAGTCCTGCAACACACGGCACAAGGTAAACCCGTCCTCGGTGCCGATCATTTCCCGAATCGAATGCATACCCAGCTGGGGCACACCAATGTCCAGGGTGGTCACGCCCAGGTTTGCCGCGGTCAGCGGGCCGATGGTACTGCCACAACCCATGTCGCTGCGCACCACAAAGGTCTGGTGCGGCAGGCCAAGCTCGTCGCTGAGGTGACGATAGACGGCGGCGGAACGGCTGTTGGTGGCATACCGCTGGTTGTGATTGACCTTGATCACCGGGCCCTGGTTGAGCAGCGGTCCGTGATTTTCGTCGTGTCGATCCGCGTAGTTGGGGTGGATGCCATGGGCATTGTCGGCGGAAATCATCATCGACCGGGCAATGGCCCGGGATTTCCCGGCGCCGCACCAGCGATCCAGCAGCGCAGACAGGAAGGGCCCCTGGGCGCCTTCTGCAGACATGCTGCCCACCTCCTCGTGATCATTGCAGACCAGCAGCGCCGGCTCATCCCCGGACGTTGCCAGCAGCGCCTGCAGACCGATGTAGCAGCTGAGCAGGTTGTCCAGCCGTGCCGAGGCAATAAACTCATCGCGCAACCCTACAAACGAGGCGCCCTGGGCATCGTAGAAGCTGAGTTCATAGCCCAGCACCTTGCGCACACCGATACCGTTCTCCGTTGCAACCTGGCGCTCCAGCAACGACGCAAACGTGGTTGTGTCGGCATCCGGAACCTGCATCAGCACCGGCGGCAGGTCCGTCTGCGCGTTGATCGTGCGGTTACTGTTGGCCTCGCGATCAAGGTGAATCGCCAGGCTGGGGATGAACGCCACCGGTTTGCGGAAGTTCACCAGGGTGTCTCTGACCGCACCCGCCTCATCCAGAACCGTGACCCGACCTGCCAGCGACAGGTCGCGATCGAACCACGGATTGAGCAATACGCCGCCGTACACCTCGACTCCCACCTGGAAAAAGCCCTTGCGGCGCAATTCCGGATTCGGCTTCACCTTCAGGCAGGGGCTGTCGGTGTGCGCGCCCACCATGCGGATACCCTTCTCGACCACATCACCCTGGCCGGTGCGGAAGGCCGCAATGGATGAACCGTTGCGAATCACGTAGTAGCCTTGCCCCGGCGCCAGCGACCACTCGTCTTTCTCATCCAGTGCGGTAAAACCGGCCTCGTCAAGACGGGCCTTCATGGTCGCGACTGCATGCCAGGGGGTGGGAGACGAATCGAGAAAATTCAGCAAACCGTGATTAAACTGCGCGTGTTCCATGATGCTCCTGATTAACTGATAATGCTGACCACAGTATGGCATGAAGCCAATATAAACGCTGCCGGGAGAAACCGGTACTTACCCTGACCCGGCACGACCAGAACGGGAGTTTACCTTGCCGCTACCACGATTTCTCGACATCGAATACTGCCAGACCGACGACACCGTGTTTCCCACCGCCATGTCCTGGTCCCTTGAAGATGGCCGTCTGAAAACGGTGGTCATCGCCCCGGACGACAGCTGGATTCCGGAAGACGGTGATCTGGGCGATATCGACCTGCTCTACCTCGAGGAGCAGGGCGTGCCGCTGATCGAACTGGCGCGGGAACTTCACCAGGATCTGCCCGACCAGACGGTGTACACCGACGGCATGGATCCGGACGAGATCCTGGTGGATCTGATTTTCACCGCGGTGGAGATGGAGCCCCCTTTCGAGCTGATTCCCATCACCGAACTGATCACCACCCTGGACAGCGACAGCCTGGAAGATCGTCGCCGCCAGTTGCTGTTTGACGAAGGGCTGGAACCCACACTGGCGGAAAATGGCGTTTACGCCCTGCTCATGCTGGCGCGGGAAGAGGGCTTGCTGGAAGACTGAGGGAAGTGTGACGCGGGTCGACGTAACAAACCGTTACAGAAGGCAGAATCTGCCCGTACCCGCAATCGTCAGGAAAGCCCATAACAATGAACAAGGTGTTGCGACATACCCTGCCGGCAGTGCTGCTGCCCACCGCCCTGCTGGGCGCCGACCTCGCCATCGCCAGCGAGAAAGCCCGGGAAGACATGCACTACGTGGGCCTGTACGCCACCGCCCTGAACCATCGCAGCATCGGTGAAACATCCAACGAAGCGGCCTGGGGCCAGGTAGGCACCCTGGTCGTCGGCGGCCACATTACGGATCTGTTTCACGCCGAAGTCCGCGCCGGTGGCGGCTACAAAGACGCCAAAACCGGCGACCTGACCCTCTCCATCGACTACTTCGCCAGCTGGTACCTCGGCCTGCACTACCCCATTACCAGCTACGCCAACGTCTACGCCCAGGCCGGTTTCTCCCACATCAGCGGCGACGCCGAACTGACCAACGTCGATGCCGACGAAAACCGCCAGTTCCAGGACATCGACGGCGATTTTCCGGACAGTAGCTTCAGCATCAGCTGGCTGGCCGGCATCGATTTTCAGGTCATCGACAACGGCTACCTGGTGTTCGAAGGTGGGCGCCTGTTCAAGGATACCGGCTCGGACGTGAACACCTTCCAGTTTTCCGGCGGTGTCCGCTACGAGTTCTGATCAGATCATGTGGCGGATGTGCCAGCACCGGTGAATCCGCGCGTTGCGCTGGAAATCCTTGTCGAGGGTATCCCGCGACACTTCCTCGATGGCGAACTCCTGCTCCAGCGACTCATCCAGTTTGAAGCGGCGGAAATTGTTGGAGAAGATCAACAGACCCTCTGACGTCAGCCGCTGCATCGCCTGCCGTACCAGCCTGCCGTGGTCCTTCTGGATATCAAGCACCCCGGCCATACGGGCGGAGTTGGAGAAGGTGGGCGGGTCCATGAAAATCAGATCGAAGCGCTGATCCGGAGTTGGTTTGGCCGCCAGCCAAGCCAGACAATCCGCCTGCTCTACCCTGTGATGGCGGCGGTCGACCCGATTCAGCGCCAGATTGTCCTCGGCCCAGTTCACATAGGTCTTCGACATGTCCAGACTCAGGGAACGGCTGGCACCACCCACCGCGGCGTGCACCGTGGCCGCGCCGGTGTAACAGAACAGGTTCAGGAAACGCTTGCCCGCCGCGTGATGCTGAATCCCGTGGCGCACCGGGCGCTGATCCAGGAACAGGCCGGTGTCCAGGTCATCCCTGAGGTTCACCTTCAGCGCGCAGCCGTGCTCGTGCACCGTGAAAAACTCACCACTGGCCGCCTGCTTCTCGTACTGGGAAGTGCCGGCCTGGCGCTGACGCTGCTTGCACACCATGGCCTCGCGCTCGATACCAAGTGCATCGGGAATAACCGCCAGGGCTTCCGCCAGCCGCTCCCGGGCCGAGCGCTCGTCAACGGTCTTGGGCGCGGCGTATTCCTGCACATGCACCCGGCCATCGTAGATATCGATCGCCAGGGCGAACTCGGGCATATCGGCATCGTAAAGCCGGTAGCACTCAATGCCCTGCTTACGGGCCCATTGGCCGATGCTCTTCACGTTTTTCTTCAGGCGGTTCCGCAGCATGTCCGCCCGTTCCTGATTGGCAATGCGCGGCTGCACCTCGCCGGGAATGCCCGGTTCCCGTGGAGTCATGGCGCTGGCGTCGTCAATGGAGAACAGCAGCAGCTGGGCCGGCAGCTTGGCATTAAACAGGTTGTACTGTTTATAACTGCGCAGACCGATGGACTTGCCGAATTCCGGCGCGCCGGTGAAGACCCCCAGTCGCCAGCCCGGAACCGCCGCTTTGACCGCCTCACCCAGCGATTGGTAAAGCGCACCCAGCTCTTTGCGCTCACTCAGCCGTTCGCCGTACGGCGGGTTGGTCAACACCAGGCCCTGTGGCGCCCATTCGCCGTCCAGCTCAAACTCCTGAACAGATCGACACTCCACATGCACCAGCCCGTCCAGGCCCGCGCGCTGAATGTTCTTCCATGCCGTGGCGATGACCCGGCTGTCCTGGTCGTAACCGGCCAGGCGGGGCAACCTGCCCTGCTTGCCCTCGTGGGCACGGCGCTCGGCTTCCTGGCGCAACTGCAGCCACAGTTCCGGCTGGTGACCCGGCCAGGTCTCGAATCCGAAACGGTCGGTGTTGCGGCCGGGGGCGATATCCAGCGCCATCAGAGCCGCTTCAATCACCAGCGTGCCGGAGCCGCACATGGGATCGATGAAATCACCACCGGCTTGCGCGATGTCCGGCCAACCAGCGCGCAGCAACAGCGCTGCCGCCAGGTTTTCCTTAAGTGGCGCGATGCCTTTATCGGTACGATAACCGCGCATGTGCAGGCTGTGCCCGCTGAGGTCCAGTCCCAGCGACAGACGGCCCCGATTCAGGCGTGCCGAAATGGTGACATCCGGTGTTTTCGCATCGACCGAAGGGCGCTGCCCACTGCTGGAGCGCATGCGATCAACGATGCCGTCCTTGACCCGCTGGGCGCCGTACTGGGTGTTGCGAATGGCTTCGTTCTCACCGAGGAAATTGACGCGGAAGCTGCCGGTGGCGGGAATGTGCTGCTGCCAGTCCAGATGGACCACGCCGTCATACAGCTCATCGCCGCTGGTGGCACTGACCTCATCAATGTGCAGGATGACCCGGTTCGCCAGCCGCGACCACAGACATGCCCGATAGCCGCTCTCCAGCGGCCCTTCTGCCCATACGCACGCAGGCGCATTCCGCACCGGCTCCATGCCGAATGTGCGAAGTTCATCTGCCAGAAGGTATTCAACACCCTTCGGACAGGTTACGAAAAAGACAGAATCAGACAAGTTCAACTCCCAGAAATCTCGGTTTGCGGCTAACTGCATGGAATAGTGTATTTTCTCTTGGAAAAAACACATTCGTTATGTCACACAACTATAAGAGAAGCTTCATATAGATGAAATAAATAGTGTACATCGGCGCGAGGTTCGACTTACCTTGTAAGTGACGCGTCGTTCGGGGGAGCCATTGTTGCTCTCCGTTAACAGGATCCTGACTGCTCTGGTCGGAACTGGCAATAGTGGATAGTCCCGGAGGGAATCCGCCTGTCAGGACCACGGCAGAAGTGTACACGCTTGTTCTGTTAATCCATCAGTGAGGAATGGCATGAAAAGACAGAAAAGAGATATGTACGCTCGTGCATTCAAACGGGGTTATCTGGCCGGTGTGTCCGGTAAATCCAAAGACAGTTGCCCGTTAGAACAGGCGGAGGTCCGCCAAGAATGGTTAAGCGGGTGGCGCGAGGGCCGCACAGATCAATGGGAGGGCATGACCGGCGTGTCCGGCGTCCATAAACTGGCAAACGTCACAGCGTGACAGACCATAACTCCGATCTTTAATCTGATCTTTTTACACACAATTTGACGCAGTACTCAGAGCAACCGAAACGGGTTCTCCCGACCCGTACCATGCGATGAAGCGCCACGGGGTTTATTCCCCGCACGGGCCCGCTTAGCGGGCCCATCTTCGTTCTGGCCCCGGAAAACTGGGCCTTCCCTGCTCCCCCCCGGTTACTACGGCAATTGGCGTATGGCTTCCACCGCCTCTTTGATCAGTGCCGGACCGCGATAAATGAAGCCGGTATAGACCTGGACCAGCTTTGCCCCAGCCCGGATTTTCTCTGCCGCGCTGGCGCCATCCGTAATGCCGCCCACGCCAATGATCGGCAGGTCCTCTCCCAGCTCCTCATAAAGGCCGCGAATGACCCGCAGCGAGGGTTCGCGCACCGGAGCACCACTGAGCCCTCCAGCCTCGCCAGCGTTCTCATGACCCTGGACCGCATCACGGCTGATGGTGGTGTTGGTGGCGATCACTCCGTCCAGACCGGAACTGCGCAGTGCCCGCGCGACAAAGCGAATGCCTTCATCGTCCATGTCCGGCGCAATCTTGACGGCAATGGGGACGTAACGGCCATGGCGGGCGGCGCAGCGGGTCTGCTCGTCCTTTATCTCTTCCAGCAATCGCATGAGCGAGTCACCAAACTGCAGATCACGCAACCCCGGCGTGTTCGGCGAGGACACGTTCACCGTGATGTAGTCGGCGCGCGAATAGACGGCCGCAATTCCCTTACGGTAGTCCGATTCGGAATCTTCGTTCGGCGTGTCTTTGTTCTTTCCCACATTAATGCCGAGAATGCCTTGGTACCGGCGCTTGTCCACCTGCGCCAGCATGTGGTCCAGGCCCTCATTGTTGAAACCCATGCGGTTAATGATGGCCTGGTGCTCCGGCAGGCGGAACATTCGCGGTTTCGGGTTACCGGGTTGCGCCAGCGGTGTGACGGTTCCCACTTCGATGAATCCGAACCCCAGGGAGCCCAATGCGTCCAGGTGATCCGCATTCTTGTCGAGCCCGGCCGCCAGGCCGACCGGGTTCGGAAAATCGAGCCCCATAACATTGACAGGGAATGAATCTATCGTCGGCGAGCATGCCTTCAGCACTCCGATCCGGCTTGCCAGATCCAGTCCGGCCAACGCAAGCGTGTGGGCCTGCTCAGGGGGCAGCCGGAACAAAAGATTGCGGATAGCACCGTACATCGAAAAAAACTCCTTGCCTTTGGGTGTGGCGGAGTATACCGGAAGTTGTCCACAGCATCCTCTAACTTACTTATTTGCCCCGTAAATGCCTGTCACGTGGACGCCTTGTAAGCTTTTCCACGGATTCTGTGGATAAACCTGTGCAAAATCGCGGGGGAACGGTTGCCAACCCTTGATAACTGCGCCAGCCTACAAATTGATCATTTTTTAACCAGCCTTTTTATTGTTTATTTTCAATGATATAAAAAACATTTGCATTACAGGCCAGCGCGTGTAAACAGAATGTTACGAATTCACGGCTTTGTCACGATGTGCATAAATCACACAAAAGAACCATCTTTTCTTTTCTGCCCGGCGCCGCCCCGATTTGCGACTATAATGGCCCACAAAACCCTGTGAGAGCTTTTCGATGACCCACCCACCGACAACAGCCATCCGCCATAGCCCGGATCTTGAGGGCGAACTACGCGCCGCATCGAAGGTCACCCTTATCGGGATGGTTCTGGATGCCGTGCTCGGGATCATCAAAGTCATCGGTGGTGTATTTTTTCACTCCCAGGCGCTGCTGGTTGATGGTATCCACTCTTTCAGCGACGTGGCTTCTGACCTGGTTGTCCTCGGTGTTATGCGGGTATCGCGGCAAAAGCCGGATCAGAACCACCCCTATGGCCACCAGCGCATCGAAACCATTGGCACCATGGTACTGGGGAGCATTCTGATCGCCGTGGGCGCGGCGCTGGCCTGGGACAACATACTTCGTTTGATCCAGGGGGGCGCGGACCAGGTGCCGGGCTGGCCGGTGCTGGTGGCGGCAGCCGCCTCCGTAATCGGCAAGGAGTGGATCTACCGCTACACACGCCGGGTGGGTCAGGCTATCCGCTCTGATCTGATTATCGCCAATGCCTGGCACAGCCGCACCGATGCGTTTTCGTCGGTCATCGTGCTGGTGTCCACCCTCGGCGCGATGGGCGGGTTCATCTGGATCGACACCCTCGCCGCCGTGGTGATCGCCGGTATCATCATTCACATTGGCTGGAAGTTCACCTGGGATGCGGTCAAGGAACTGGTGGATACCGGCCTGTCACCGGAAGACACCGAGATGCTCAAAGCCATTGCCCGCGACACCGAAGGCGTGCGCAACGTGCACGAACTTCGCAGCCGCCGCATGGGGCATGACATCCTGCTGGACATTCACCTGGTGGTGCGCCCTGAGATCAGCGTGTCAGAGGGGCACCAGATCGGCATGCAGGTGGTGTCGGGCATGAGAGACGCCCTGGACAACATCCGCGACATCAATTTCCACATCGACGCGGAGAACGACGAGGAGCACCCGCCCACTTCCGAGCAACTGCCCTCGCGGGAGG
Organism: Marinobacter sp.; assembly: GCA_017643965.1. Lineage (GTDB taxonomy): Bacteria > Pseudomonadota > Gammaproteobacteria > Pseudomonadales > Oleiphilaceae > Marinobacter. The sequence goes on along the minus strand of JAEPMM010000062.1, from coordinate 2,885 downwards.
GGATTCGCAACCTGCTGGACGAGCACCTGGGCGGACTGCCATCGCATACCCGCATCCGCCTGCACTACCTGAGGAACAAGATTCACGTTGAGCTGTTCTTCGAGAGCCCCGACGATGCGCCCGGTCTGGATGCGGAGCAAATCATCCGCCAACTGCAGGGCTACCCGTGGTTCGGTAGCCTGCGCCTGTGGTTCGGCGCCCGTTAACGGCGCCGGTTCTCTTCCATGCGGGAAAGGAATTCCTGCATGATCAGCGTGTAAAGCTCGCCACCGAGGAAGCGGTCTTCCACACCGGCGTCGATGCTGGGGTTATCGTTGACCTCGATCACGGCCACCCGGTTGCCCGACTGCTTGATGTCCACCCCGTACAGACCGTTACCGATGAGTCGCGTGGCGTTCAGAGCGGCCTGGATCACGTTGCGCGGCACTTCGTAGGTGGGCATGGTTTCGAAGCCACCGCTGTCCACCTCCGCGCCGCCGTGCTGATAAATCTGCCAATGCCCTTTCACCATGTAGTATTTGCAGGCGTAGATGGCCCGACCACCCAGCACGCCGATGCGCCAGTCATAATCGGTGTAAAGGTATTCCTGGGCCAGCACCAGAGCCGACTGTTTGAACAGCTCCTTCAGCCCCGCTTTCAGGGTTTTCTCATCTTCCGCCTTGGTCACACCGCGGGAGAAGGCTCCGTCAGGGATTTTGATCACCACCGGAAAGCCCAGTTCGCGCATCACCTGGTCCACAGCGTCTTTCTGGTCCTTTGACAGGATCAGGGTTTTCGGTGTGGGCACCTTGTTGTTCTTCAACAGGTCCGCCAGAAAGACCTTGTTGGTGCAGCGCAGGATCGACACCGGATCGTCAATCACCACCATGCCTTCGGCCTCGGCCTTGCGGGCAAACCGGTAGGTGTGGTGGTCGATCGCCGTGGTTTCACGAATGAACAGGCCATCGTACTCCGGCAGGCGCATGTAGTCGCGGCGACTGATCTGCTCGACGTTGATACCCAACTTGCGGCCGGCCTTCTCGAAGCGGCTCAGGGCCACTTTGTCGCTGGGGGGCATCTCCTCATCGGGATTGACCAGTACCGCCAGATCAAACCGGTAGCGGCGGCGCGTGCGGGGCTTGCGCCACACCATGCTGCTGAAGCGATCAAAGGCAGCGGCGAACACGTCCTGCTCCTGCTCACTCAGATCCGACGGCGCCGCCGGCTTCATGGACTCGATCTGCCAGGTTTTGCGGCGCTTGAACACGATCTCCAGGATCGGACAGGGGAAACGCTCGAACAGCGCCCGCGCTACCGGTTTCAGCTCCGGGTGTTCGGCCTGACCGAAATAGGTTCGAATCCGCACCTCATGAGTCGCGTTGCGTTCGTCACTGGCCGGATCGATTTCCGAACCGGCGGCCTCCAGCCAGGTCAGGACACTGGCATCCAGCTCTTCCAGTTCCAGCGAAAACAGCCCCTTACGGCTCAGGTCGTTGAGCGTCATCACCGACGGCACCACATGGTGCCCCCGCGCTTCCGCCAGTAAGGAACAGTAATAGCCGCGGCTCAGGTATCTGGCGCTCTGACACAGGTTGATCACCCGCACCCGACTGGCGGCAGGCGCCGAGAACTGGAGGTACTGGTCAAACGAGAGTACGTCCTCACTGGGATAATAAGGTGCCCAGTCTTTGGCGCGATCCACTACAATGAGCAAACGGGACATGCAATTCCTCCCTGAGGAAAAGTCCATTGAATTGCCGGCAACAATACGCTTGCCCCCATACCCACACAATCCCCTGCGGATGCGTGCTTTTACGCATGGTGGCACACTTTGCGATTGCCCGACTCTCTACCATAATAGCCGCATACGGGAAGCCTGCGAGCCGCCCCGACCACGACGTACCCAAGGCGCTCTCCAAGCACGCTGTAAGCACTCTCAAGGCCCCCTTTTATGCCCGATGTCATTCTTCGCCAGGCCACCAGCGATGACCTGGACGCTCTGATTGAACTGGAGAACCGCAGCTTTCGCGAGGACCGGATTTCCCGCCGCAGTTTCCGGCGGTTTCTGGAAATGCCCAGAGACCGGCTGATCGTGGCGAATCTGGACGGTGCCCTGGTCGGGTACTGTCTGGTGTTGATGAGTGCCGCCACCCGGATGGCAAGAATCTATTCGGTAGCCGTGTCTCCGGACGCCCGTGGCCGCGGCGTGGGCGAAAAACTGATTCGTGAGGCGGAAAAGGAAGCGGTGGAAGCCGACCGGATTGTCATGCGCCTGGAAGTGCGCGAAGACAACGAATCCGCCATCGCCCTGTATCGGCGGCTGGGCTATCGCCAGTTCGGCACTTATCGGGATTACTACGAGGATCACGGCAACGCGCTCCGCTTCGAGCGGCGGATTCTGTTCTATGAGCCGACGCGGGAATTTCCCAAGGTGCCCTATTACCCGCAAACCACGGAATTTTCCTGTGGCCCGGCGGCACTTATCATGGCCATGGCCACGCTGGATGAACAGCAGCCGCTGACCACTCTGGAAGAGCTGAAAATCTGGCGTGAAGCCACCACTATTTTCATGCTGGCCGGCCACGGCGGCTGCGGACCCCACGGGCTTGCGCTGTCGGCCTGGCACCGGGGCTTTTACGCCAGTGCCTGGATCAGCAAGGAAGGCGCCCTGTTCAAGGATACGGTCAGAAACGATGACAAGAAGCGGGTGCTGGAACTGGTCCACGAGGGGTTTCTACACGACATCGGGCAGACCGGCATCCAGCTTCACCATGATCCTCTGACCCTGGAGGGACTGGAATCGGCACTCCACGACGGGCGCGTGCCGGTCATCCTGATCAGCACCTGGCAACTGAACCGCAGCCGCGTGCCTCACTGGGTCACCGTGTGCGCCATGGATGACCAGT
>JAEPMM010000147.1 GCA_017643965.1 Marinobacter sp. | reverse complement strand
CTACGGTTGCCCGGTCGATCCGCAAAATAAATGATGCCGTCTTCTTCCTGAATCAGCAGACGCGCCGGGTCACCCTTGGGGCTGACATCCGCTTCGCCACGGCTGTTGATGCTTGCCAGCACCAGAAATCTGGACTGCCTGATGAAATCTGTCAGCTCCCCCTGTGACGGCCCTGTGGACGACGGCAGCCAGAAATCGGAGCGGCGGAACGATTTGGCACAATGCAGGTAGCACTCCTCTACTTTCAGAGTCGCCTTGCCATCGGCAATGTGGGACACCTTGCCGTTGACCCGCAAGGTCTCGTCCATCCCGCTCACCATGAACAGTGCACCAAAAGACAGATCAGGCTCAACGAGACTGCCATCATCCAATGCAGCAAGAGGAATCTGCACATGTCCGGCATCCATCACCGTTGCAAATGCCCGCTCGCCCCCCGCCGGGGTAAGCCGGATAGTCCCGGCTTTGCCAAATCCGATAAACGCGAAATTGGCGTATGACAGCCAACGCCTCGCATGCTCGTCCACATGGTCGATGACTTTCAGATCTCGAGGAGCAGGCAGAGAGCCGACTCTTTTTTGCACCTGTTCAATACTGGTCAGTTTCATATACCGGCTGCTCCACCATAGCTTGTGCATCACACGAGTGAGTGGGCTCCAGTGTCTACCGCGGTTTTAAAGTATTCAATCCACCCAAGCAGGATCTGGCCTGAAAGGATGCCCATGGTTATGGGTGGGGATCGGCTGATGGCAGGCTCAATCCAGTGAAGGGGTGTACTTCTGGAAACCGTTCTTTCCGGAATACTTAACGGCGTACATGGCCTTATCGGCCTGGGTCATCAGTGTGCAGAGATCACCGGCGGTGCCGGGAAACATGGAGATACCGATGCTACACCCTACCGTCACGTCGCCCGTGCTCAGCGCTACCGGCTGACTGACCTGAGCAATGATCCGCTCCGCGAGGGGCTCAACCGGGTAGCCGCCGGACGGTTCCGGGGTGCCATCCACCAGAAAGGCAAACTCATCGCCCCCCACCCGGGCCACCATCTCACCGGCTCTCTGGATTTGCCGGAACCGGTTGGAAATTACCTGCAGCAAGTGGTCCCCTGCCATGTGCCCGTGGCGGTCGTTCACGCTCTTGAAGCCATCGATATCGACGAGGTAAAGCACCACCTCGCCTTTCTGGTTCCGGCCCTGCTGGGCGATGGCAGACTCCAGACTCTCTTCAAAGGCAGCCCGGTTATAGAGCCCGGTGAGGGAGTCGTGGGAGGCTTTGTACAGGATCTCCGCCTCCTTGCGGCGATCTTCGGTGATATCACGGGCAATGGCGAACAGTTTGGTGGTGGCATCGGTAATGGCGGGGCAATACCAGGCGATCCAGCGCCAGCTGCCATTCTTCGCCAGATAACGGTTCTCAAAACTGATGCTGTCGCGACCGGTGCCCAGCCCTTCCAGTTCCCGCATCGTTTTGCTCAGGTCGTCGGGGTGCACGAAGTCCACGAAGGGACGGGCCAGCAGCTCTTCCCGGGAATACCCCAGGGTGTTGGCAAAGGCCGCGTTCACCCGGCGAAAGTAACCGTCCAACCCGGCGATGCAAAGCATCTGAACAGAGTGCTCGAAGAACCACTCCCACTCTTCCAGGCTTCGGTGGTACTTCTCCAGCTTTCGGGCCAGGCGGTTTTTGCTATCCAGTAAATCTTCCCGCTCCCGTTCCAGGGCTACAAGTTCGCCTTCAAGGCGTTCCAGTCGCCCGGCTTTTTCACGAAGCCTGGCGATAATGGTGTTGTCCGGATCATCCGCCTTGCCCATCAGCGTCCGCCTCCCTACGCCGACATCCGGCCCCGCAATCGTCATAAGCGGGCGCCAGAATGTGCAAGCTCATGCTTTCAACATAGCACTCAGCACGAAACCCGTGAACAAATGTTCATGCCCGCCTCCGCCGCCTCGAAGGCTTATGAGCCCCTTTACTGAGAGCCTTCCTCTCCATCACTCGGACTTGAGCACCTCTGCCCGACCCCTCTTGTACTCTTCATATGACTGACTGGAACGTTGGATGCATTCTTCATACTGAGCCGGTGGCACATTGACGCATTCTTGTCGGTTGTTCCGCTGCACATTGTCGTACACGGCTTTGCTGCTACACCCAGCCAACAAAATACACACCAACAGTAAGTGCAAAATCTTATTCACGTCTCATCTTCCTTGTAGTGCAAAGCCCCAATATCCAAATTCCAACTTCCGGAGGTACGACACTGGGGTAGCGAACCAATAATTTCGGTGCGAACTAAACTGCCAACATTACCCGGACGAACATATAAACCGAGTAGAGCAAGTGCTCAATAAAAAAGTTATAAACATGCTTCCTTGTCACATTCATAGGGATTCACCCACAACGCCCGCAATCACGCGCTTGTCGCGTGGATTGCATTGCTATGCCACCTGAACCAAAATATACCAATTATTGGTACTAGCGAGATGGCATCATGCAAAAGAACACCAGCATCACTTTAGGCCAACATTTTGATGCGTTCATTGCAGAACAGCTCAAAAATGGCCGATACAGCTCAACCAGCGAGGTAGTTCGTGCAGCATTACGCCTGCTTGAGGAGTCTGAAACACGCCTTACCACACTTCGTAAACTGCTCAAGGAAGGCGAGGACAGTGGTTTTGAAGACTACTCCTATGACTCGTTTATTCGTGAGCTGGACAGCGAAGGGCGCTGATGCCAGGTTTCAAGCTTTCCAGGAAGGCCAAAGCTGACCTCAAATCCATTGCCCTATACACGGAGCGTAAATGGGGCCGGGATCAACGAAACCACTATATTCTTCAGTTCGATCAATGCTTCCACCTGGTGGGTGAAAATCCAAACCTGGGACAAGCCTGCAATGAGGTAAGTCCAGGCTACCGACAGTACCCTCAGGGAACCCATATCATTTTTTATCGGCTATCCACCGACGATGTTGTTGAGATTATCCGCATCCTGCACAAACGCATGCTGTCTGAGGGGCACCTGCTTTAGGGCATAACCCCGGACGCACCGGCGGCCACTTTGTGGCCGTCCGAGTGCCGCGACTTGTTATAACTCCACCAGCCCCTGCTCAAACATATATGACCTACCATCGTCTTTTAGCCATAATGTTGTTGAATTGTAGGAGACAAATCCCCTCTCGCTAGCTTCCTTCATGTAGTGATCTATCGAAAGCCTGTGCATCGGGCTAATGCGAAAAAGATTTGAAAGATAGATGTGTGGTTGAGACGAAGTCTCGTCGTACGTTTTTGCCACCGAAGCCATGAATTCCCTCAGCCCATCAGCAGTCCTCTGCGGGGGTTTCTCCTTGGCGGTTGAGAAACTACTCGTCCCAATTTCTGGCTTAATAAATAAAGGAGCATCCAAAATCGTTCTTAGCAAATCATCATAGGCATACTCAGCATCTTCATTTCTCGAAAAGTCTATATATAGCTTCGATGCCATAAAGGTAGGTGTGGCTTTTTGACCATGCTGCCGAATGATTGGGATTACTTTCGATTGGTCTATTTTGGAAAGCAAAGTGGAGGTCATGATCATTTTTTCATAACCTACTCCACCTTCTCCACTATCTGCTTTCCGTACATAGTTTTCGGTGCAGATCATCAAAATAAAGTCGGAAGAATCCAAATGGGATTCCATAAAATGCGGTAGATCTCCACCCGGCTTCAGATCCCACTGATCGAGCACTACATCAACGCCCCGCAGGCGTAACGTGGTAGCGAAATTTAGAACCCATTCTTTATGCTCGGCTGAGTCGTGTGAATATGAGACAAAGACCCTGGGAGGATTATCCTTCATGTTTTACTCGCTAAGGTTACAACGCTGATCAGCACGCGCGTCTAGGGAATGGAGGCGAAGCCGGAATGGACTAGACGTCGCCGTGGCTGGCCTTGTTAGGGTATTTCGATTCCACGCTTTCTCCATACATCAGCCACGCCTTTGCCAATGACTTTCATCTCCTGAGCATTGAATATATTTCCTTTCGCCTTATTGCAGGCGAAACAGCAGTAAACAATGTTGCTTACTGTGTAGTCGACAGCCGAATCAAGGCGATCTAGCCCTAGGGCCTCTATTGGTTTATTTGTCTGACTTTTCAGTCCAGCTGACCTCAGGCTTGCTTCATCAATGCCGCAGTAGAAGCATTTCCTAAGTAGCTCTGACTTCCACTCATTAAATTCCTGTTGTGAAATTTTGAGCTCAGGAGTTCTCACATGGGTTCGCTTGACTCGGCTATTGTCCTTCAGATTGCTGAAACGCTTGCAGTCCTTGCACAAGGGAGTTTTTCCAGATGAGTACAAAAGATCTCTATCTGTAGTACGACATTTCGGGCACTGATTTGCCATTTCTGATCCTAATGCTGAAAATAAGCGGCGTCCGGTGGAGGCCGCAGGCCGGAACGAACTTGATTGACTTGTTACTTGTTGCCAGCGATTTCCTCCAAGGCCCTTCTAATGCGAGAGTGATCGCTTTTCACGAGCGCGTAACCACCAAAAGTTAGTAGGCCAAAGGCAACAAAGCCAAATAACGAGAAGCCCTGAGCAAACATTATTGCAAAACCCAAAGCACCCAAAGCTATTCCAACGCCACTGGCCAAGCTTACATCGCTGAATTTCCCCACGATGCAGGCATTACCATCTATTTCCTGAACAAAACCATCGAATCTCCCTCTCCCAGGAAAATAGAAGGGACCTGCCCTTCGAATCAACTGGATTCGTGATCCTTCTACGCGACCATCGATTTCTTTAGGTCGCGAGTACGAAGTTTCATAATCGACGAAACTCGCCGCTCTCGCGAGAATTATGTCTTTAGAGAAATCAGAATCGCAGCGATAGTTCATACAAGTAACGCCTTGAATAAGGCGTCGTTTGGAGCGCTAGCGCAAAACGGTCGGCTTGATTCACTGGTTAGCCCCTGTTGCGATCGTAGCGTTCACATTGGCGATTAACTCATCAGCAATGCTTTTTACCTCAGGAAGAACCTCTCGGCTACCATCGAGGATTTCTTGAGTCGGTTTCTTCGTTTTATTACCTAGGAATTCTGAGACAGCTTCAATTGATTCCTCTAAAGCCGGAAGCATGGCGTTCTCAATGATTTCTAGGTTTTTCAAGGCTAAGGAGTGGGTGATTTTATTAGAACCAAAAGTGACCGGACTACCGTTCAAAACAAGGCCGACGATGTCCTTTGATCTTAAAACATAGGCAGACAGCGGAGCGTAAGCTGAAAGCGTATTGACGGCATCAGCGTAGCGAGCAGAGACGCTTGGGTCCCAGAGCAAACCGTCTGGCAGACCCTGAACTATATCGTCAAGATATTCGGGTGGGACATTTATGTCGGTTCCGAGCCGTCGAAGCAGATAGACGGCTCCTTTAAACCGATGCCGAATTTCTAACAATTCGGTTAGTGCGCGACTGAATGCCTTTCTTTTTTCGTTCCGCCTTTCAGAAAAGCCATTGGCTTGCCCTACCAAAAAACCTGCAATCGCGCTTATAAGCAGTAAGAGAGCTTTTCCGACTTCGATCAAATCCAAATGTTTTCCTCCTTGGCTAACAGTTGTATATGAGTCTGAATGATCACTTTTCCCCTGACTCATATCTCAATTCAACAATTCCTCAAAACTAGGTAGAAAATCCCGTCAGGTCAATAAGTTCTGGCTGTTTTCCTGACACCCGTCCCAAACAAAAATGATCACCACGACCACTATCCACTTTTTCGCACATCTCTCCATCTCACTGATCTTAAAACGAAAATTACGGATTTCTACAAACTCACCCAGTTCATGGTCGCAATGATCACTTTTCCAGTTGCCAATGCCATAAGCCCCACATAAACTGTATGGATATACAGCACTAAACAGGACTTGTATTCATGGATGACATTCCAGTCCCACTGCCAGCTATCCCGACTCGCTTTATGGACCGCTTCCGCGCATTCATTCGTGCCCGGCACCTGGCTTACCGCACTGAGAAAACCTACTGCAACTGGGTGCGGGAATTTATTCGGTTCCACGACAAACGCCATCCGGAGTCCATGGGGGCGGAAGAGGTCAACGCCTGGCTGAGTCATCTGGCGAACAACCGCAAGTTGCCGACGGTGTTCAGTCACGAGTAAGTCATGGCGGTGTTACACTGCACTCCACAGAACCCCGCTATCCAATCCAGAGCCACAAGCTTAGCGACCATGAAGCAGATCATCAGCAGAGAATGGCAGGCCTTCTGGCTGGCCGTCGGATTCCTCAGCCGCATTCCCATGCTGGTTCGCATCGATTACTCCGATCGCCTGATGAACCAGAGTGCCGTGTACTTTCCGGTGGTCGGCCTGTTGCTTGGGGGAATATACGCGGGGCTGTATCTCGCGCTGGCCCATGTCTGGAGCCCGCTGGTCTGCCTGGTTCTGGTCACCGGGTTTCACCTGTGGATTACCGGGGCCTTTCACGAGGACGGGCTCGCCGACAGCGTGGATGCGCTGGGCGGTGGCTACTCGCTGGAAGCCCGGCTGCGGATCATGAAAGACAGCCGCATCGGCACCTACGGCACGGTGGCGCTGATCGTTGCGTTGGCGCTGAAAGTGGCCTTGCTGGCCGATTCCCGGGTGGTGTGGCTGGCGTTGCTGTTGTCGCCCATGGTGGCCCGGCTTGCGCCGCTGCTGATCATGGCGTTCCTGCCGTACGTGACCGACCCGGACAAGAGCAAGAGCAAGCCGGTGGCGGACGATTTCTCCCGCACCCGGCTGCTGTACGCCGCTGGGTTTACTGCTGTTGCGGCGGCACTGCTTGCAGGATTCGCGGTCGGCGTCCTGCTCTGGAGTGTGGTGGCCACCGCCGGTGTCGCGGCAGCCTGGGGCCTGTATCTGCAAAAACAGCTGGGGGGTTATACCGGTGACACCCTGGGAGCCAGCGTGGTGTTCGCCGAACTGGTGCTGTTGCTGGGCCTTGCCAGCGGAGCATGAACTTCCCGGCGCAAGCAACGCTTCAGGTGAGTTCAGTCTTCCTTACGGGTTTTGATCGCCGCGCTCAGCGCTGCATTGTCGATGGCCTGGCCCCAGCCATTGCCATGCACCAGTTCTTCCAGCGGTAATCGCGAGCGCCAGCCTTTGGCCTGCAGTTCCGGCTGATCCAGGAACTCGCTGACGTACCCCAGGCAAAGGTAGGCCAGGGGATACACCTGCTCCGGCAGCTGCAACGTGCGGGCAAGCTTGTGCTGATCCAGAATGCTGACCCAGCCGACGCCGATGCCCTCCGCCCGGGCGGCCAGCCACAGGTTCTGTACCGCCAGGCAGGTGCTGAACAGATCGGTCTCGACAATGGAGTTGCGACCCAGCACATGGGTGCCGCCGCGGCTGCGGTCGCAGGTGATGCAGAGGTTAATGGGGCTTTCCAGAATGCCCTGCAGCTTCAGGCTTTTGTAGCGGGTGTTGCGCTCGCCGCTGTAGTTATCGGCGGCTTTTCGGTTCTCTTCCTCGAAGCTGTCAAGAACGGCCTGTCGCACCTCGGTGCTGTCGATCACGATAAAATCCCACGGCTGCATGAACCCCACCGATGGCGCGTGGTGGGCGGCGTTGAGCAACCGGGCCAGCACCT
>JAEPMM010000359.1 GCA_017643965.1 Marinobacter sp. | reverse complement strand
GGGCAGGTTTGTTCAGGGCAGCCAGGGACCGTTCCGTACGGTGGTGTAACACCAGCCTGAGATCGCAGTCTCCGGTGTGCCCGAACCATTCGTTTAATGCCATCACCGGCAGGATCTCCGGTACCCGCGCGCGGCCGCATTGTTCAGCGGCGCTGATGGCGACGGATTGCCAGTGGCGCAGGCGCTTGTCTTCCCGGTCGCCCCTGAGTTTGACCTCGCAGCGTTCGGTGGTGAGCGGAACAATGCGGGTGACCCCCATTTCCACGGCTTTCTGCACCGCGTAATCCATGCGGTCGCCCTTCGACAGGGTCTGGCCCAGAACGATCTCCAGCGGCGATTCGGTGGTGTTGGCGGTCGGGCTGCCCAGTTGCACTTCCACCTGCTTTTTGCCAGCGCTGGTGATGTTGGCGGGGTAATCATGGCCGTCACCATTGAACAGCCGCAGTTCCTGGCCGGGCTGCATGCGCAGTACCCGGCCGACATGTTGCGCGGCGTTTTCGTCCAGCGCCGCGACCTGCCCCTCAGCGAGAGGGGAGTCGGTGTAGATGCGGGGAATGCGCATGGTCAGTCCCTGACCGCGATCTCGATGCCTTCGGTGGCCACCTGCGCCAGGTGGCGAATCTGATCTTCGGTGATCACGTAAGGCGGCATGAAGTACAGCACATTGCCCAACGGCCGCAGCAGTGCCTGGCGGGTCAGTGAATGCTTGTAGACCCGGATGCCGCGGCGCTCCTGCCAGGGGAAGGGGGTTTTGTCGGCTTTGTTTTTCACCATCTCGATGGCCAGGGTCATGCCGTGCTGGCGGATGCCCCCCACGTTGGGGTGGTCCGCCAGGTGCGCCACAGACTCCGCCATGCAGGCGGACAGGCGCTTGTTGTTCTCGATCACGTTGTCGTCGCGGAAGATGTCCAGGGTTGCCAGGGCAACGGCACAGCCGATGGGGTTGCCGGTGTAGCTGTGGGAGTGCAGGAACGCCCGCAGGGTCTCGTAGTCGTCGTAGAAGGCGTTGTAGACATCGTTGGTGGTCAGCACCGCCGACAGCGGCAGGTAGCCCGCGGTCAACCCCTTTGACAGGCACATGAAGTCCGGGGTGATGCCGGATTGCTCACAGGCGAACATGGTTCCGGTGCGGCCGAAACCCACGGCGATCTCGTCGGCAATCAGGTGCACGCCGTATTTGTTGCACGCTTCGCGCAGCCGGGTGTGGTAGATCGGGTGGTGCATGCGCATGCCACCGGCGCACTGGATCAGCGGCTCCACCACCACCGCACAGATTTCGTCGTGCTTCTCGGCCAGTAGCTTGTCCATGGCCTCGAACTGGCGCAGCGCGTAATCCTCGTCGGTTTCACCGGCCTCCTTGTACCAGGCGTCCGGAGACGGCGCGGTGAGCACTTCCATCAGCAGCGGCTGGTAAGTGTCCTTGTACAGCGCCACATCCCCCAGCGCCAGCGCGCCCAGGGTTTCACCATGGTAGCTGTTGCTCAGGTTGACGAAGTTCTTCTTGCCCGGCTTGCCCTGGTTTTTCCAGTAGTGAAAGCTCATCTTGAGCGCCGCTTCCACCGCGGAAGAGCCGTTGTCGGCGTAGAAGCACTTGTTGAGGCCTTCCGGCGTGACTTCAATCAGCCGCTCGGACAGATTCACCACCGGTTCATGGGTAAAGCCCGCCAGAATCACGTGTTCGAGTTGCCCGATCTGCTCCTGGATGGCGGCGTTGATGCGGGGGTTGGCGTGTCCGAACAGGTTGACCCACCAGGAACTGACGGCATCGATGTACCGGTTGTTCTCGAAATCCTCCAGCCAGACGCCTTCGCCCCGTTTGATCGGGACCAGGGGCAGGGATTCGTGGTCTTTCATCTGGGTGCAGGGGTGCCAGACGGATTTCAGGTCCCGTGCGACGAGATCGGCGTTGCGCATCAAAAAAGTCTCCTGTCGGCCCGGTAGGGAGCTCGGAAGCGGATGAATCAAAGGGTCACCATGATACTTGGCCGGGGTAAGGTCGGCTAGAGTGTGACCGCAATCACCCTGGCTACAATCAATCAGGCTTCTATCAATCTGGCCAAGCGGCCCTCGGTGCCTGACCGGCGGGCCAATGTGTGCGCATTCGCCGCCGGCAACAATGGGATCATCTTGACTGGAGACCGTTATGGAACTCGAACTGAACCATCCCTACGAGGCGGGGCTTGAGCATGTGCTGGCTGCCTTTCTGGACGAAAACCGGATCATCGAAAAGAATCGCAAACTGGGTTCCCGCAACGTGCGGGTTGCCGAGCTCACCCGCGACGGCCTGTCGGCCAAACTGGTGGTGGAGCGTGAAATGATGACCTCGGCGGAAGTGCCCGGCATTCTTGCCAGCTTCCACCGCGAGTGGAATCAGGTGCGCCAGGAAGAGCACTGGTTCCGCAAGGACGACGGCGAGTGGCACTGCGAATTCCGTGTGCGCATCGAGAACGTACCCGCCAGAATCCAGGGCATCATGAAACTGACAGGCTCCGGAGACCGCTGTACCAACCACGTCAGCCTCAACGTGCGCTGCGATGTGCCGCTGCTGGGCAAGAAGGTGGCCAAGTTCCTGGCGGAAGACTCCCGCGCGAAGATCGAGCGGGAGTACGGCGTGATCCGAGAGCTACTCTAAACGGGCCGGCTGGTATTTCTTGAAGTTCTCGGCTTGCTCGAAAATTTCCTTGTAGACCTCATCCCGGTCAACGGGCGGGTAACCGTGCTTGCCCAGCAGCAGAATGAGGTCCACTTTAAGCTCTGCCTTTATATCGTCGCGCTGGTTCCAGTCGGTGTATTTCACCTTGTCGTCCACAACCGCTTTGACGGCCTCGGCCAGTGGTAGCAGTTGGTCTTCCGGGTAGGTGAAGTCGTACTTGCTCGCCAGGTCCTTGAGAATGTCGTAAAAGGCTTTTACCTCCAGATCGATACCCAGATCAGCGAACGAGCCCACTTCCTGTTTGAGTGACTGGATCATCGTCAGGTAACGGTCGATGATCTCGTCGGTGAAGTCCTCAACCACTTCACCGCGCAACACATCCACTTCTTTACGCTCGTTATATTTTTCTACCAGACTTTGCAGCTGCTTGCTGAAATCCACGCCTCGGGCTTTGTTGACCCGCTTGAAATCCTCAATCGCTTTGGCAAGAAGCTGCTGAAGCAGTTTTATTTTGGTGTTGGGCAGTTTGATCTTCTCGATCTTGGCCAGGTAGTCGTCATCGAAAATGTTCCGCGCCTCGGCACCGTCCTCGCCCAGCTTGAAAATCTGTTCCACTCCGTCGGCTTTCAGCGCCTCCGTCATCATCTCTCGCACTTTGGCGTTCATCTGGGCGGTGTCCGGCGCATGGCCGCGGGTCAGTTTGAACACGATGGAGCGCACGGCCAGATAAAAATGAATGCGGTCCCGCTCGGCCTGGGTCACGCCCTCTGAGCCACTGCAAATGTCATAGGCCGCTTTCAGGCGTTTCACCAAAGTCATAAAGCGCTTTTCGATCTTGTCGGTAAGTTGGGCATACTCGGCGGCCTGGTTCAGGCAGCTCAGCTGTTGAACCGGGCTGCCTTCGAAATACAGCCGGGCATCAAACTTGTGAAACAGCTTGCCGAGCAGGTCCAGGTGGTCTTTAACCACAATGATCGATTGCTCGATTTCCTCGATGTTCTGCTGGTCGGCCTTGTTGTAGTGGGCCAGGGCCAGGTTCATCTGTTTCTTGATGCCGATGTAGTCCACCACCAG
>JAEPMM010000348.1 GCA_017643965.1 Marinobacter sp. | reverse complement strand
GGTGTCGGCCTCGCGCTCGGCCAGGTCCAGCAGACCGGCTTGTAACCGTACGAGTTCTTCGGCAATGACGTCAATTTCATCGCGCAGGTAGAGACGGATATCGGTGGCCACCTGATCGTTGCGGCTGCGGCCGGTGTGCAGCTTCTTGCCGGTGATGCCGATGCGGTCGGTCAGTCGCGCCTCGATATTCATGTGCACATCTTCCAGGCTGACGGACCATTGGAAGGTGCCCGCCTCGATGTCGGCCTTGACCGCTTGCAGGCCGTCGAGGATGCTGTCCCGCTCTTCGGACGTCAGCACACCCACTTCCGCCAGCATGGTGGCGTGGGCGATGGAGCCGGTGATGTCGTGGTGGTACAGGCGCTGGTCGAAACCAACGGACGCGGTGAAGCGTTCCACAAAGGCGTCGGTCGGCTCACTGAAGCGACCACCCCAGGGTTTTTCGGAGGGTTTTTCAGGGGTTGTGCTCTGGTCCGGCTTTTTCTGATCCGTCATGGTCTATCTTTCCTGCTGACAGCCCGGCATTATTTTGCGGGAGTAAGTAAATGGATGATCGCGGGATTATAGCATTGCCGCGCGTCCTGTTGTGCTCCCGGTTCAGGATCAGGATGTAATGGCAGCAGCAGCGAAAACCAGCGATTTCTACGTTCCGGATCTGTGCCGGGTGCGTTCGGTATTTCTGCTGCTGATCACCAGCGAACTGATGGTGCTGGTACTGTCCATCGTGCAGGCCGAAGGCGGCTGGATCGACTGGAACTATTTCGGCCTGCTGTCGCTGTTCGTGCAGTGGACGGTGCTCACCAGTGCTGCCCTGATCTGCCTGCTGCGCAGTCGGCTGGCGCGGCTGACCACCACCCGCGCCACCCTCGCCATGCTCACCATCGTGTTGCTCGATGTGCTGGCGTTCAGCCTGTTTGCCGACAACGTACTGCACCCCCAGCCAGGGATGGTCGATTGGCCGGCCATTGCCAAGAAACTGTTGCTGGCGCTGCTGATCGCGCTGATGGTGCTGCGCTACTTTTATCTCCAGCACCAGTGGCAACAACAGCGGGAAGCAGAAATGCAGGCGCGGCTGACCGCCCTGCAGGCACGCATCCACCCCCACTTCCTGTTCAACAGCATGAACACCATCGCCAGTCTGATCGCGGTCAATCCCGAGCGGGCCGAGGATGCGGTGCTGGATCTGTCGGAGCTGTTCCGCGCCAGCCTGCGCAGCGGCGACCGCCTGATTTCTCTGAAAGACGAGCTGGACCTGTGCCGGCGCTATCTGGACATTGAAGCCCTACGCCTTGGTGAACGCCTGACACTGGAGTGGCACATTGCGCCGGATCTCGACAAGCAGGCAATTCCGCCACTGACCCTGCAACCCTTGCTGGAGAACGCTATCTATCACGGCATCTAGCCCCGGCCCGAGGGTGGCACGGTAAAACTCGACGCTTCCCGCCGTGGCCAGTTTGTGTATGTGATGGTGCAGAACCCCCGCCCGGACGCCGGCAACAGCCATCACGACGGCAATCGCATGGCGCTGGCCAACATCCAGTCACGGCTGCTGGCGCTGTTTGGCGAACAGGCGGTGCTGAAGCACAGCCACCAGAACGACGTGTACACTGTGACCCTGAGGCTGCCGCGCCGGACCGCTGACCAGAACGCCGACCCGCGTGCAGAGCACCGCCCGAATACCAGTGATTGATAACGATGACACACACAAACCTGCCACCGAGAAACGTACTGATTGCCGATGACGAACCGCTGGCGCGGGATCGCATCCGCCGGCTGATCGACGACATGCCCGGCTACCGCGTGTGTGGCGAGGCCGCAGACGGCGACAGCACCCTGAGGCAGGTGGCGGAGCTGGGCCCTGACATCGTTCTGCTGGACATCCGCATGCCGGGCATGGATGGCATGGGCGCCGCCGCCGCGATCAGCGAGCTCGACAACCCACCCGCCGTGATCTTCTGCACCGCGTACGACCATTACGCCATCAAGGCGTTCGAGGTTCGCGCGGCGGCGTATCTGCTCAAACCCGTGCGCCGGGAGGCGCTGGCCGACGCCCTGGCGCGCACCGGCCAGGTCAACCGGGTGCAGCAGCAGGCGCTGAGCAGCCGCGGCGCTGACGCCGGCGGGCAATTGGCGATCAAATCCCACCGCGGCACCGAGCTGATCGATATCGGGGCAATCCTCTACTGCGAAGCTGACCAGAAGTACGTCACCATTCATCACACCCGTGGCGAGACCGTGTCGGACTACACCCTGAAAGAACTGGAGAACAGCCACCCCCAGGCGCTGCTGCGCATCCATCGCCATACCCTGGTCGGAGTGGCATTCATCCAGGCGCTGTCCCGCGACGCCAACGGTCACAATGCTGTCATACTGCGCGACGGCCGCGGCGAGCTTCCGGTCAGCCGCCGCCACACCAGCGCCGTCAAGCAATGGCTGCAGGAACATCAGCCGGGCTGATCACCACAGCCTCCTTGCGGACAGCGGGCAACGGCGCTCACGGGACTTTTTCGCCTCGCCAAGGTAACCTTGGCGGACATTTTTTCTCACTGGCAAGGCACCCCATGTCAAAACGCACCCTTCGCACCTTTCGCACCCTTCGCATCGCAACCCGCAGCAGTGCCCTGGCCCTGTGGCAGGCGGAATTCATCAAATCCGAGCTGGAACGGCTTCACGACAACGTCACCGTGGAACTGGTGAAAATCAAAACCCAGGGCGACAAGATCCTCGACGTCCCCCTGGCCAAGATCGGTGGCAAGGGCCTGTTCGTCAAAGAGCTGGAGGAAGCCATGATCGATGGGCGCGCGGATCTGGCGGTGCACTCAATGAAAGACGTGCCGATGGAGTTCCCCGAAGGTCTCGGGCTGGTCGCCATCTGCGAGCGGGAAGACCCGACGGATGCATTCGTCAGCAACAACCACGACACGGTTGATGCCCTGCCCCACGGCGCGGTGGTGGGCACCGCCAGCCTGCGCCGCGAATCCCAGCTGCGGGCCTACCGCCCGGATCTGCAGATCCGTGTGCTGCGCGGCAATGTCAACACCCGTCTGGCAAAGCTGGACGCCGGCGACTACGACGCCATCGTGCTGGCCAGCTCCGGCCTCAAACGCCTGGGCTTCCACGACCGCATCCGCTACTGTCTGCCCGATACGCTGTCGCTGCCGGCCGTAGGCCAGGGCGCCCTGGGTATTGAATGCCGTCTCGACGACAGTGAACTGCGGGCCATGCTGGCGCCGCTGAACCACTCGGACACCTCCGACCGGGTCAAGGCCGAGCGCGCGCTCAACCGCCGCCTGCAGGGCGGCTGCCAGGTACCGATTGCCGCCTATGCGCTGCTGGAAGACAACAACACCGTCTGGCTGAGGGGCCTGGTGGGCGCGGTGGATGGCACCCAGATCTTCCGCGTCGAGGGTCGCGCGCCAAGAGCCGAAGGTGAACGTCTGGGCCGCGAGCTGGCAGAAGACCTGCTGGCCATGGGAGCCGACAAGGTGCTGGCGGAGATCTATGGCCACACCCCGACCTGATTGCCGCAGCCTGGCCGGCCGCCGCATTCTCATATGCCGGCCGGAGCCCGAGGCCTCGCGGCTGGCGAACGGCTTTCGTGACGCCGGGGCCGAGGTGCGGGTGCTTCCGCTGATCGCCCGGGAGCCTCTGCCGGAAACCCCGGAAACCCGCACGCTGATCCAGAACCTCGATCTGTATGCCCACGTCATCGCGGTGAGCCCTTACGCGGCCACCCTGTTTTTGGCCCTTGCAGACAACTGGTGGCCACAATGGCCCAGCGGTATTCAGTGGTATGGCGTCGGCAGCGGAACCGCCGCCGTTCTTGCCCGCCATGGTCTGAGCCCTCGCAAACCCGCCAGTGGCTGG
>JAEPMM010000398.1 GCA_017643965.1 Marinobacter sp. | reverse complement strand
GAAATGGTAATGCCGGGTGACAACGTCAAGATGAGTGTTACCCTGATCGCTCCGATCGCCATGGAAGATGGTCTGCGCTTCGCGATTCGCGAAGGTGGCCGTACCGTTGGTGCAGGCGTGGTCTCCAAGATCATCGAGTAACCTTCGGGTTACTCTTTGTGTTGCGCTGAGTTGTTTCGGTGCAGGCCAGTAGCTCAATTGGCAGAGCAGCGGTCTCCAAAACCGCAGGTTGGGGGTTCGATTCCCTCCTGGCCTGCCATTTTTTAACATCCGGATACATAAGCTGATTCCTATGGAGTCAAAAGCCGTTCAGTCGACCAGCCGTTTCGATACTGTGAAGTGGCTGGTTGTTTTCGTTCTGATTGCCATCGGTGTGGTGGGAAATCAGTATTTTAATGCCGAGTCACTGCTGTATCGTGTTCTGGCTCTCGTGGCTCTTGCGTTGGTGGCGGCTTTTGTTGCGCTGCAGACTGACCGTGGCCGTCGCTTTGCGGCGCTGCTCAAGGAAGCACGTGTCGAGATCCGGAAGGTCGTATGGCCCACCAGGCCCGAACTGATTCAGACCACCGTTATTGTGGTGGTGTTTGTATTGGTCGTGGCGCTGTTGTTGTGGGGAATGGATTCGCTGATCAGCTGGCTGGTCGCCGGATTTATCGGTTAACAGGAGTGGGCAATGGCTAAGCGCTGGTACGTCGTTCATGCGTATTCTGGCTTCGAAAAGCACGTAATGCGCACTCTGAAAGAGCGCATTGCTCTTGAGGGCATGGAAGACAGCTTCGGTGAGATTCTGGTTCCGACCGAAGAAGTTGTCGAAATGCGTGATGGCAAAAAGCGTAAGAGCGAGCGCAAGTTCTATCCCGGTTATGTGCTTGTTCAAATGGATCTGGATGACGCGACCTGGCACCTGGTGAAGAACACCCCCAGAGTGCTCGGTTTCATTGGTGGCACCAAGGACAAGCCTGCGCCGATCACCGAACGTGAGGCCGAGGCCATTCTGCGTCGCGTTGAGAGTGGTGCGGACAAGCCCAAGCCCAAGACGTTGTTCGAGCCGGGCGAAGTGGTTCGTGTGGTTGAAGGCCCGTTTGCGGACTTCAACGGCGTGGTAGAAGAAGTCGACTACGACAAGAGTCGGGTCAAGGTTGCGGTTCTGATCTTCGGTCGTTCAACTCCGGTAGAGCTGGAGTTTGGACAGGTTGAGAAAGACTAGGTCGCAAACTGAGAGCTGAGAGCTCGCGCGCTTAGGCGACGCGGGCTTTTTGTGTCTGCTTTTGGCAGTTGTAAAAATCGGGGAGCCGAAAGGCGTTTGAACCCACAGGAGATTTATCATGGCAAAGAAGATCGAAGCGTACATCAAGCTTCAGGTTGCTGCCGGCAAGGCCAACCCGAGCCCCCCCGTTGGTCCTGCACTGGGTCAGCGCGGCGTAAACATCATGGAGTTCTGCAAGGCGTTCAACGCCCAGACCCAGGACATGGAACCGGGGCTGCCGATTCCTACGGTCATCACGGTCTACAGTGACCGCAGCTTTACCTTTATCACCAAGACTCCGCCTGCACCGGTTCTGCTGAAGAAAGCAGCTGGCATCAAGAGCGGTTCCGGTCGTCCGAATACCGAGAAAGTCGGTACCGTGACCCGCGAGCAGCTCGAAGAGATTGCCAAAACCAAAGAGCCGGATCTCACTGCAGCCGATATGGATGCAGCGGTTCGTACCATTGCAGGAACAGCCCGCAGTATGGGCCTGAATGTGGAGGGCCTGTAAGATGGCAAAGCTGAGCAAGCGTCAGAAGCTTATCCGTGAAAAAGTTGATGCCACCCGCGCCTACTCTGTAGACGAAGCGGTTGCCCTGCTGGTCGAGCTGGGTCAGAGCGTCAAGTTCAAAGAATCCGTAGATGTTGCCGTCAACCTGGGCGTGGATGCACGTAAGTCCGACCAGGTTGTTCGTAGCAGCACCGTACTTCCCCACGGTACTGGCAAGACCGTGCGTGTGGCGGTATTCACTCAGGGCGCCAACGCCGAGAAAGCGACTGCTGCCGGTGCTGACATCGTCGGTATGGACGACCTGGCTGACGAAGTTAAAAAAGGCAATATGGATTTTGACGTGGTCATTGCCACGCCGGATGCCATGCGTGTTGTCGGTCAGCTGGGCCAGATCCTCGGTCCCCGCGGCCTGATGCCCAACCCGAAAGTCGGCACTGTGACCCCGGACGTTGAGACCGCGGTCAAGAACGCCAAGGCGGGTCAGGTTCGGTACCGTACTGACAAGAACGGCATCATCCATGCGCCGCTGGGTAATGTTGAATTCTCTGCCGAGAACATCAAGGAAAACCTTGAAGCGCTCGTGGCAGATCTGAAAAAGGCCAAGCCGTCATCGGCGAAAGGCGTGTATCTCAAGAAGATCACCGTTTCGTCAACGATGGGTCCTGGCCTGACTATCGATCAGAGCGGTCTGAACATATGATCCTCTGAGCGGTAGTTACTTTGTAGTCTGGGCGGAAGCCAAGGCTGTCAAAGACCGCAGGCCCCCGAGGTCAACTGGCCGAAAGGGTTAAAGCAACGCCTGCGCAGACGGTGTGAAGACGTTCTCTCTGAACCCAAACACCGTTAAGGCGCCCGCAAGGGCAATGATGGGTTTGCCGGGAATACCCCCGGCGAAATCGAGGAGAAATCCAGTGGCAATTAGACTCGAAGACAAGAAAGCGATCGTCGCTGAAGTCAACGAGACTGCCGGTGGTGCTCTGTCTGTGGTTCTGGCTGACTACCGTGGTGTCACCTCTGGTGACATGACGGCTCTTCGTGCCAAGGCTCGTGCCGAAAACGTGCGTCTGAAGGTTGTTCGTAACAACCTGGCAAAGATCGCGATTCGTGGTACCGAGTTCGAGTGCATTGATGAAGCTCTGGTTGGCCCGACCATTCTGGCATTCTCAATGGAAGATCCGGGAGCGGCCGCGCGCCTGCTGAAGGATTTTGCCAAAGAGAAAGAGGCATTCGAGATCAAAGGCCTGGCCGTCGGCGGTGAGCTGATGGGTGCAGACCAGATTGATCGCCTTGCCAAGCTGCCAACGCGTCACGAAGCGTTGACCATGCTGGCAGCCGTAACACAGGCACCGATCACCAAGCTGGCACGTACACTGAACGAAGTTCCTTCGAAAGTGACTCGTGCTGTAGCGGCAGTTCGCGACCAGAAGCAAGAAGCTGCTTGATTCTGTTGAACACCATTTTTTATATTTTTGGGAGAAAGTCATGGCTCTGTCTAACGAAGACATTTT
>JAEPMM010000057.1 GCA_017643965.1 Marinobacter sp. | reverse complement strand
GCGTGTGCAGACCCAATGTGGTCCATGTGGTCGCGGATCATCAGGGCATGCCTCACTATTTCACCCGGGCACCCATCCACGGGGCCCGTGATAGAGGGAACCAGGATCCCTGGCCGTCCGGAGATACAGCTTTACCCGCCGGTGTGAGCTATTTCCGCCACATCGGAATATACGGGTATCGCGTGCGTTTGCTGACGGATTTTGTCGGTTGGTCACCGGCGCCCACCGAAGTGACGGAATCTCTGGAACAGCTACGCGCCCTCTACAACGGCGCTCACATTCACGTTGAAGAAGCCCTGGAGCGCCCTCCGGCCGGCGTTGATACCGAAGCCGATCTGCAACGACTGCGACAGTGGATGGAGGCGAGCCAGCCGTGAGTGCACGCAAACCGGTCAACGTTTTGTTCGTCTGCCTTGGCAATATCTGCCGCTCGCCCAGCGCGGAGGGCGTTTTCCGTGACGTTGTCGCCCGCGCAGGACTTGAGGCCGATATCCACATCGACTCTTGCGGCACCGGCGGTTGGCACGTGGGCAAAGCCCCTGATGAACGCGCGGTGGCGAAAGCGCGGCAGCGCGGTATCGATATTTCCGGGTTACGGGCGCGGCAATTCCGGGCCAGCGACCTGGCTCAGTTCGATGTCATTCTTGTGATGGATCGGCAGAATCTGGCGGACGTCCGTGACGTATGGCGCCAGGCCGGGGGCACTGAGCCGGAACTTTTCCTGACGTACGGAAGCAGTCCCCACGATGAGGTGCCGGATCCCTACTACGGTGGTAATGACGGTTTCGAAGTGGTGCTGGATCTGATCGAAGAAGCCAGCGAGGGGCTGCTGACCCGCATCCGGGAGCGCCTGGCGTGAACCGGCCTGCCGAAATCCGCGAAAACGTCAGCCTGCAAGCCCTCAACAGCCTTGCCATTGATGCCAGTGCACGCTGGTACGCGGATGTGACCTCCGATGGTCAGCTGGCGGCCCTTCTGGCGTTTGCCGACCGGGAAGGGCTGGAAACACTGATTCTGGGTGGTGGCAGCAATCTGGTGTTTGCGGGCAACTTCGACGGGCTGGTGCTGCACATGGCCCTTGCCGGCCGCCGCTGGGAACAGGTAGAGGGCGACTCTGCGGTGCTGGTGCTCGGCGCGGGGGAAAACTGGCACGATGCGGTGCTGTACGCGGCGGCGGCCGGTTACCGTGGTATCGAGAACCTTGCGCTGATCCCCGGCACGGCGGGTGCGGCGCCGGTACAGAACATTGGCGCCTATGGTGTCGAACTGCGGGATTCATTGGTCAGTGTCACGGTACTGGACCGCGACAGCGGAGACTGGCAGGTGCTGGCCAATGAGGACTGCGCCTTTGCGTACCGAGACAGCCTGTTCAAGCATCAACCGGGCCGCTACGTGATCACCGAGCTGCGTTTGCGGTTGAGCCGCTCGCAACCGCTGGCGCTGGGCTATGCCGATTTACGGGACTACTTTGAGGGACAGAAGACGGAGGAGCTTACACCACTGGAGGTCGCCCAGGCAGTGATGGCGGTTCGCCGTCGCAAGCTGCCCGACCCGCAACAGATGCCCAATGCCGGCAGTTTCTTCAAGAACCCGGTGGTGTCCCTGGCCCAGTGGGAGGCTCTGAAAACCGATCACCCGGACATGCCGGGTTATCCCGGGCGCGACACGGCAAAGCTCGCGGAGGCCTGGCTGATCGACCAGTGCGGCTGGAAAGGGTTTCGGGATGAGCGGGTGGGTGTTCACAACCGCCAGGCTCTGGTGCTGATCAATCACTCCGGAGGCAGTGGTGCCGACGTGCTGGCACTGGCTGACCGTATTCAGAAAGACGTGGATGCGCGCTTTGGCGTCCAGCTGGAGCGTGAGCCGGGTGTGATCCCGGCCCGGAAGGCATCCGGGGCTTGAGCCCCGGCACCGCAGACGCGACCTAGAGCCCGTTGCGGGGCGAGGCTTTCAGCAGGAACGGCAGAAACTCATCGAGCGCCACGTCCTGCTTGTCCGCATCCTGACGACCCTTGTATTCCAGCGTGCCCGCTGCCAGGCCACGGTCTGACACCACGAAACGGTGGGGGATGCCGATCAGTTCCATATCCGCAAACTTCACGCCCGGGCGCTCGTTACGGTCGTCCAGCAGTACATCGAACCCGGCCTGGCGCAGTTGATCGTACAGCCGCTCACCGGCTGCTGCCACGTCCGGGGATTTGTGGGCATTCAGGGTAACGATGGCCACTTCGAACGGGGCAATGGCGTCCGGCCAGATAATGCCCTTGTCGTCGTGGTTCTGCTCGATCGCCGCGGCCACGATGCGCGACACACCGATGCCGTAGCAGCCCATCTCCAGGATCACGCTCTTGCCGTTTTCATCCAGCACCGTGGCGTTCATGGCGGTGCTGTACTTGTTACCCAGCTTGAAGATGTGGCCCACCTCGATGCCGCGGCGAATTTCCAGGGTACCTTTGCCGTCGGGGCTCGGGTCACCCTCGACCACATTGCGAAGATCCTCGATCCGGTCTGCGGCGGCATCGCGGCCCCAGTTCACGCCGGTCAGGTGGTAACCGTCCCGGTTGGCGCCGCAGACAAAGTCTGCCAGATGGGCCGCTGCGCGGTCGACGATCACCGGCACCGGCAGGTTGACCGGACCGATGGAGCCGGGCTTACAACCGATGGCCTGTTCGATTTCGTCATCGCTGGCCATGGTCAGCGGCTCGGCGATGCCGGCCAGCTTTTCGGCCTTGATGTCGTTGAGGGTGTGATCGCCTCGCAGGATCAGGGCGACCAGGCCAGCCTTGCCGTTGTCGTCGGCCTCGCCCTTGACCAGCAGGGTTTTGACGGTGCGGGTCGCATCGATGTCGAGGAATTGCGCGATGGCATCAATGGTGCGCTGATCCGGGGTGGCAACTTCTTTCAGTTCCTCGGAGGGTGCCGGCCGCTCGCCCGCCGGAGCCACCGCCTCGGCTTTTTCTATGTTGGCGGCGTAGTCACTGTTGGTGCTGAACACAATGTCGTCCTCGCCGGACGAGGCCAGTACATGGAACTCATGGGAAGCGTTACCGCCGATGGCCCCGGAGTCCGCCTGAACCGGCCGGTAATCAAGGCCGACCCGGTCGAAAATGGCGCAATAGGTCTGATGCATGGTCTGATAGGTGTCGTTCAACGACTCCGCGTTGATGTGGAAGGAGTAGGCATCCTTCATCAGAAACTCGCGGGCGCGCATGACGCCGAAGCGGGGACGACGTTCATCGCGGAATTTGGTCTGGATCTGGTAAAAATTGGCTGGCAACTCTTTATAGCTTTTCAGCTCGTTGCGGATGAGATCGGTGATCACTTCCTCATGGGTGGGCCCGAAGCAGAAATCACGACCATGGCGGTCGTTCATTCGCAACAGTTCGCCACCGTACTGTTCCCAGCGTCCGGATTCCTGCCACAGCTCGGCGGGTTGGACTGCCGGCATCAGCAGCTCCTGGGCGCCGCTCTTGTCCATTTCCTGCCGTACGATCCGCTCAACTTTGCGCAAGGTGCGCAGACCCATGGGCAGCCAGGTGTACAGACCTGAGGCAAGTTTGCGAATCATCCCTGACCGAAGCATCAACTGATGGCTGATGACCTCCGCATCGGCGGGTGTTTCTTTCAGGGTGGCAATCAGGAAACGGCTTGCTCGCATTGTGTCTTCCGTATGAGGTTGTCAAGGTTCTTAGACTAATGGACAGGCCGCGATTGGCGCGCCCGGCCCTTTATTTATCGTAAAGTGGTGGTTATTGTACGGAGCCTGTCACATAAGGTACAGATCGAGTGGGTGTAGCTGGCTTATGAGCTCAGAGAACACAGATTCAGGGCTGGATGTCACGCCGCGGCGGAGGCCGGTCCAGGCTCGCAGTCGTGAGCGGGTGGAAACCATTCTCCAGCATGCGGCCGCCATTTTTAACGACATTGGAGTCGACGCTACCAGCATGTCGGCCATTGCGCGTCAGTCTGATATGTCGCTGGCCTCCCTGTATCGCTACTTCCCGAACAAGACAGCGATCGTGAAAGCAATAGCCGAGCGCCACGTCGAAAAAGTGGAGTCGGCTCTGCGTGACCGCCTCGGTGAAACCAGTCTTGCCGACGCTGTTGATGTGCTGATCGATCTGTTCTACGAGTTCTATCGCACGGAGCCTGCGTACTCGGCGATCTGGAGCGGCGTGGAAGCCATGCCCGAGCTGCGGCATCTGGATCTGAGAGAGCTGTACAGCCACGCCCGGGACCTGGACGCCCGGCTGGCGGTCGAGTTTCCGCACCTCGATAAGGATAAACGCTGGACGGCCAGCCTGATGCTGCCCCGCACCGCCGGCAGCATCCTGAGGCTGGCCGTAACCCTTCCGGAAGATCAGGCGAAGAACCTGGTCCGTGAGCTCAAGGGCATGATGACGGCGTATGTGCAGGCGCTGGTGAGCTGAGACTCGCTGGGCGTCATGACAGATACCCCAGTGGCAACGCCGTATTATCAATCACTCGCCGCAGCACAAAACTGGAGTGGACACCGCTGACGCCCTGGATCCGGGTGATGCGATTGAGCAGAAAGTGGTGATAGTGGTCCATGTCCGGCACCACAACCTTCAACATGTAGTCTGCATCCTGCCCCGTGATCAGGTAGCACTCCTGCACCTCCGGGTATTCCGCCACCTGCTCCTCGAACGCCGAAAAACGCTCAGGCGTATGCCGGTCCATGCCGATCAGAATGATCGCGGTCAGGGATAATCCCAACTTCTTGTGATCCAGAATCGTGACCTTGCGGATAATGACGCCGGCCTCTTCCAGAGCACGAACCCGACGCAGGCAGGGGGAGGGCGACAGGCCGACTTTGTCCGCCAGTTCCTGATTGGTGAGGGCGCCGTCGGTCTGCAGCTCCTCGAGGATTCTCCGGTCGGTTTTGTCGATTCTCACAAGTGCTGCGTTATTCTTTAGCATAAAATTGCTGTACCGTTGCCAGATGGGGTAAAAACTGCCTAAATGGTAGGGCAAATCAGAAAAATAGCAATCATTTGTCCCGGAGTCAGCGTTATCCTGTGTTCCATACGTTGACTGACTTCCGCAATTCGCAAGGACCGGACCGACATGGCATTCGACCACCGCAAATACGTTGCATTCAAACCCGTTGCCAAGAAGGATCGCCGCTGGCCTGATCAGGTCATCGAGAAGGCGCCCGACTGGTGCGCTGTTGATCTCAGGGATGGCAACCAGGCACTGGTGAAACCCATGTCGGTTGCCCAGAAGCAGCGCCTGTTCGATTTGCTGGTGAAGCTTGGCTTCAAGGAAATCGAGATTGGATTTCCCGCGGCCAGTCAGCCGGATTTCGATTTCTGTCGCAAGCTGATCGAGGAAAACCGGATTCCCGAGGATGTCACCATTCAGGTGCTGACCCAGGCGCGTGCCGAGCTCATTGAACGCACCTATGAGGCGTTACAGGGTGCGCGGCAAGCCATCGTTCATGTCTACAACTCGACGTCCACCGTCCAGCGCGAGCAGGTGTTCGGGCTTGATCGCGGCGGTATCCGTGACATTGCGGTGAAAGGCGCGGAACTGGTCCGTGACATTGCCGCCAGGCATCCGGAAACCCGCTGGACATTCCAGTATTCACCGGAGAGCTTCACCGGCACAGAGCTGGATTTTGCCGCCGAGGTGATCGACGCGGTCAATGACGTCTGGCGCCCGGACCAGGGCCAGCCGGTGGTGATAAACCTGCCGGCAACGGTGGAAATGGCGACGCCGAATGTGTTCGCCGATCAGATCGAATGGATTTGCGACCGAGTTCGCTATCGCGAGCATTTCCGTATCAGCGTGCACACCCATAACGATCGCGGGTGCGCGGTGGCCGCGGCCGAACTTGCGGTCATGGCGGGCGCGGACCGGGTAGAGGGCACCCTGATGGGTAACGGTGAACGCACCGGAAACATGGACCTGGTCACCATGGCCATGAACTTGTACTCCCAGGGTGTCGACCCGACTCTGGACCTCTCCGGCATGGCGGAGATTACCGAGGTGGTGGAAGCCTGTACCGAAATTTCCACCCATCCCCGCCATCCCTACGCCGGTGAGCTGGTGTTTACGGCCTTTTCGGGCAGTCACCAGGACGCCATCCGTAAATGTCTGGCCCGGCGCCGGGACGATGACCTCTGGAACGTGGCCTATCTGCCGATCGACCCGCGGGATCTGGGCCGCCGCTATGAAGAAGTGGTACGCATCAACAGCCAGTCCGGGAAAGGCGGTGTCGCCTATGTACTGGAACGCGACTACAACATCAGCCTGCCGCGCTGGCTGCAGATCGAATTCAGCAAAGTGGTTCAGGGTGAGGCCGAGATCAACGGCGGGGAAATCGATTCCCTCACCATTCACCGGCTGTTCGAGGAGCGCTATCTGAAGGTCCATACCGCCTGGGCGCTGAAGTCCTACGATTTGCATCGGGACGATAACGGCGTAAAGGCCTCTGTCAGTCTCGGCAGCGATGAGCATCCGGTGCGCCTGGAAGGCCGGGGGCTTGGTGCGGTGGAGGCGGTGTCGGCTGCGCTGGAGACTGCCTGTGGCGTGCGGATTGCCGTTGAGGCCTACGATGAGTTTGCCCTGGGTGAGGGCACCAACGCCAATGCGCTGGCGTGTATCCGCCTGACGGTTGATGGCGTGCATTGCAGCGCCGCTGCTCTGGCTGAGGACACCACCTCGGCAACCTTGCAGGCGCTGTTCTCGGCGGTGGCGCAGGTCGCAACCGCGCCGGTCGCGCAGCCGGCAGTGGAAGCCGGCGAGGCCTGATGCAGATCAGCCAGACACAAAAAAGCCGGCGTATGCCGGCTTTTTTGTTGTGCTATTGCCCGTGAGGGGCAAAAGCGGAAGCGTTACCTCAGACCGGGGTAACGTTCTCCGCCTGGGGACCTTTCGGACCCTGGGTAACGGTGAACTGTACCTGCTGACCTTCGGTCAGGGTACGGAAACCGCTGGAGTTGATTGCACTGTAGTGAACGAATACGTCACTGCCACCATCCTGAGCGATGAAGCCAAAGCCTTTGGATTCGTTGAACCACTTGACGTGGCCGGTTTTAGTATCAGACATTGATCTTTCCTGTATTCCTGAGATTTTGCCCTCACGGGACCTTCGGTTTTCCCTGGGATGAACCGGTGCTGAGAAATCCAAGCGTACTGAGGAAGGAGCAACGAAGAGCACTGCGGCAGGACGTTGGAGCACTTTCACCAAATAACGCTGTATTTTCACAGCAATTTCAGTATAGACCGAGTTTCGGGGGCGTCAACGCTTTTTTAATGACTTTGTTGTTGGTTTTTAAAGCTTGAAAAACAACGGCTTGTCATAAAATTGTCACCGGGTAGCCTGGCATTTAAAACCCAAGGCTAACCGGTTTTGTGGTTGGCTCCGTCAGCGCCCGAACTGTTTGCTGATATCCTCCAGAATGGCCGGGTCATCGATGGTGCTGGGCACCTTGTAGTCTTCGCCATCGGCAATCTGTCGGATGATGCGGCGCAGGATCTTGCCGGAACGGGTCTTGGGCAAGCGCTCGACCACCATGGCACGCCGGAAACAGGCGATAGCGCCGATTTTCTCACGCACCATCTCAACCAGCTCCTCTTCGAGTTCGTCGTGATCGATGGTGGCGCTGTCCTTGATCAGCACCAGGCCGACCGGAATCTGCCCTTTCATTTCATCCCGGGCACCCACCACACAACACTCCGCCACCGCCGGGTGAGAGGCCACGACTTCTTCCATCTCGCCGGTCGACAGGCGATGTCCGGCCACGTTAATGACGTCGTCAGTGCGCCCCATCACAAACACATAGCCATCGTCGTCAATGAACCCGCCGTCACCGGAGGTGTAAAACCCTTTGATCGGGTCCAGGTAGGTTTTGCGGAAGCGCTCGTCGTCGCCCCAGACGGTCATCATGCAGCCGGGCGGCAAGGGCAGTTTGACGGCAATCTGACCCTGCTCCCCGGCGGGTACCAGGCTGCCCTCCAGGTCTACGACCTGAACGTTGAAGCCGGGAGAGGGTACCGTGGCGGAGCCGGGTCTGGTGGCCATCATCTCGATGCCAACCGGATTGCAGCATATGGCCCAGCCGGTCTCGGTCTGCCACCAGTGGTCGAGCACCGGCAGGCCGGTCTGCTCCTTGAGCCACTCATAGGTCGCCGGATCAAGCCGTTCGCCGGCCAGGAACAGTCGTTTCAGTGAGCGGATGTTATACCGGGACAGCTGATCCGCCTCGGGGTCCTCCTTGCGCACGGCTCGGAAGGCGGTGGGTGCGGTAAACAGCATGTTGACCTTGTGGTCCTGAACCACGCGCCAGAACGCGCCCGCATCCGGGGTTTTGACCGGCTTGCCCTCGTACAGAATGGTGGTGCAGCCGGCAAACAGCGGCGCATACACAATGTAGCTGTGGCCGACGACCCAGCCGACATCGGAGGCGGCCCAGTACACATCGCCGGGTTTGGCGTCGTAAACCAGTTGCATGCTGTAGCGAAGCGCGACGGCATGGCCGCCGTTGTCCCGCACTACGCCCTTGGGTTTTCCGGTGGTGCCGGAGGTATACAGAATGTACAAAGGGTCGGTGGACCTGACCGGCACCGGGTCGATTGGGCTGGCGCTGGCCATCAGCTCCTGCCAGTCGAAATCGCGTCCGCTCTGCATTGGGGCCTTCACCTGCGGGCGCTGGTAGAGAATGCAGAGCTCGGGTTTGTGGGTCGCCTGTTCGATGGCTTTGTCGACCAGTGGCTTGTATTCAATGACGCGGGTGACTTCAATCCCGCAGGAGGCGGTAATGACTGCCTTTGGCCTTGCGTCGTCAATGCGCACCGCCAGCTCGTGGGCGGCAAATCCGCCAAACACCACCGAGTGAATGGCGCCTATCCGGGCGCAACCCAGCATGGCGATCACCGCTTCCGGCACCATGGGCATGTAGATGATCACCCGGTCGCCCTTTGTGATCCCGCGATCCTTGAGGACCCCGGCAAACAGGGCGACTTGTTGGGTGAGTTCGTTGTAGGTGTAAGTGCGGGTGGTGTTGGTAACCGGGGAGTCGTAGATCAATGCGGCCTGATCGCCGCGGCCGGCACGAATATTGGCATCCAGCGCGACGTCGCTGGTATTGAGCTCTCCGTCCGGAAACCAGACCCCGTGGCCATTATCCGTGGCCTGCCAGATGGTTTCCGGTGACTTGATCCAGTCAATGTTCGCGGCTTGCTCTCGCCAGAACTCGTCCGGTCTGTCGATCGAGCGCCTGAACTCGGAGTTGTAATCCATGCCATCCACCTCGTGTTCCTGTTGTTGTTTTACAATGCTACTCACAACTGTAGGCACTTTGAGGGGAAGGACTACTAGACCATAGGCTTAGTCAGCGCCTGCTGGCGGATTATTCATCCGCCGAATTGACCGAGGTCACGGTGGCGGTGATATCACCTCTGCCGAGACGGGTGTTGATGGCGTCTCCGGGGCTGACGTCGGCCGCGTCACGGAGGATCAGGCCATCGCTTTGCCGGCGCGCGATGGCGTACCCACGTCCCAGGGTCGCCAGCGGGCTGACCACGTGCAGGGTCTGGCCAGTGTGGCTGAGCCGGTCGTGGTGGCGGTCGAGGCGCCGACGAATTCCGGTCTGGAGTTTGTCCTGCAGGCGGGCGAGCAGGTCGTGATGATGGTCCAGTTGGCGGCGCGGGGATTGGGTGCGCAGGCGTTGCGCCAGATGCCCGGCGCGCACCGTGCGTTGCTGCAGCGCTTGCTGGAGGGCCTGGCCAAGCCGCACGTCCAGCTCATCCAGGCGCTGGGCCCTGTCCATCAGTTGCCGCCTGGGATCGCGCAGCCGCGCGGCCAGGTGCCCGGTCTGGGTTTGCATTCGTTGCAGCGCGCGGCGGACGCCATGGGTGAGGCGGCTGTACTTCTCGTCCACCTGTCTGATCCATTCCCGCTGGTCCGGCGATACTTTCTCGGCGGCGGCCGAGGGTGTGGGTGCGCGCAGGTCGGCAACGAAATCCGCAATCGTCACATCCACCTCGTGACCAACGGCACTGACGGTCGGGATGCGGCAATCTGCGATGGCCCGGGCAACGGCTTCTTCGTTGAAGCACCACAGGTCCTCCAGTGAGCCGCCTCCGCGACCGATGATCAGCACGTCAGCCACGCCGTGAGCCTGGGCCTGTTCAATGGCGCGAACGATGTCCGCGGTGGCGGGTTTGCCCTGAACGGCGGTGGGGTAGAGCGTCACCGGAATGGCAGGGCATCGTCTGGCCAGCACGGTCAGAATATCGTGAATGGCAGCCCCGGTCGGCGAGGTGACCACGCCAATGTGCCGCGGTACCGCTGGCAGCGGTTTCTTGCGGCCAACCTCAAACAGGCCCTCCTGGGCAAGCTTGCGTTTGAGTTCCTCGAAAGCCTGTTGCAGGGCGCCCAGGCCTGCCGGCTCGAGATGCTCGACAATGATCTGGAAATCGCCGCGATTCTCGTACAGGGTGACCTTGCCACGGATGCGAATCTGGTCGCCCTCCCTGGGGAGTTCGCGGATGCGTTGGTTGAACCCCTTGAACATGGCGCAGCGTACCTGGCACTTGCGGTCCTTCAGGGAAAAATACCAGTGCCCGGACGACGGGCGGGAAAAACCGGACAGCTCTCCCTCTACCCACACCTGCATGAAGCTGGTTTCCAGCAGGTGTTTTGCCTGGTGGTTCAGTTCACTGACGCTCAGTGACCGTGGGCGTGAATCCTGAAAAGGGGTGTTCAAGGTCTGACTCCCGGGTTCAACATACGCAATAGCCGAAAAGTGAAGGGGCAAAAATAGCGGAATTTCAAAAAGATGCAATCGAACCTTAAAACCGCTGCGGTTTACTGTAAACCCACGCCCATTTATAATAGGTCGATTAAGGTTTTCGCACTGCCAGGCCACGCCGGGTAAGGCAGGTGAATTCCCAACTTAGCACGATCAAAAGGCGGATCCCAATGCTGCGAATTGCCGAAGAAGCCCTCACATTCGACGATGTTCTGCTGATCCCAGGATACTCGGAAGTTCTTCCTCACCAGGTCAGCCTGCAAACCCAACTGACCAAGGGCATTACCCTCAACGTTCCGCTGCTTTCATCAGCGATGGACACCGTGACAGAGGCGGAGCTGGCTATCGCCATGGCACAGGAAGGCGGCATCGGAATCATGCATAAAAACATGAGCGTCGAGCAACAGGCGGCGGCGGTTCGCAAGGTCAAGAAATTCGAGAGTGGTGTGGTGAAAGATCCCATCACTGTCACCCCTGGCACGACGGTGCGGGAGCTGGTGGATATCACCATGGCCAACAACATCTCTGGCCTGCCGGTGGTAGACGGGCGCGATCTGGTCGGTATTGTGACCGGCCGTGACATCCGTTTCGAGAGCCGCATGGACACGCCGGTCTCTGACATCATGACCCCTAAGGAGAAGCTGGTGACGGTCCGGGAAGGCGCCAGCCTGGACGACGTCAAAGAGTTGCTGCATCGCCACCGCATCGAGAAGGTGCTGGTGGTGAACGAAGAGTTCGAGCTCAAGGGTCTGATCACTGTCAAAGACATCCAGAAAGCCAAGGATTACCCGCTGGCCTGCAAGGACGAGCAGGGCCGTCTTCGCGTCGGCGCAGCAGTCAGCACCGGCGGCGATACCGAAGCCCGCATCACTGCGCTGGCCGAGGCCGGCGTTGATGTGATTGTAGTGGACACCGCGCACGGCCACTCCAAAGGCGTGATTGACCGGGTGCGCTGGGTTAAGGAAAGCTTCCCGGAGGTTCAGGTGATCGGTGGCAACATCGCAACCGCCGACGCGGCGATTGCGCTGGCGGATGCCGGAGCTGATGCGGTCAAGGTGGGTATTGGCCCGGGCTCCATTTGCACCACCCGTATCGTGGCAGGTATTGGTGTGCCACAGATTTCCGCCGTGTCCAATGTCGCGGCGGCCCTGAAAGACCGTGGCGTGCCGGTCATTGCGGATGGCGGCGTGCGTTTCTCCGGGGACATTGCCAAAGCCATCGCTGCTGGCGCGCATAGCGTGATGATTGGCAGCCTGCTGGCAGGGACCGATGAGGCCCCCGGTGAAGTCGAGCTGTTCCAGGGGCGC
>JAEPMM010000361.1 GCA_017643965.1 Marinobacter sp. | reverse complement strand
TTTCTAAAGGGAGTTGGATAGGTTTATTTAATTGCTCAAAAGATTCCATATACTGATTAATTTGTTTTTGCTCTATCATCATGTGTTCAACTATCTCAATAGAATCATCATCTGAACCAAGTCTTTTTATAAGTAATTTTTGGTTCGCGTGTCCAATCCCGGCGCGATGGCGCTTTATGCCTCCGAGGGATTCCGGATTATTGGTCAGCGCCCCGATTACTACCCCGCGGTGAAAGGGCGGGAGGACGCCTCGGTCATGGCGCTCGACCTCACGGCGGCCTGACCTGCACCCGGACTCCGCGCGCTGTTTTTCCGCGCGGACACTGTTCGCGTCTCGGTGCTATTCCTCCTATAATGGCGGCCTTTTCAGCGTATTTGAATCAGGTTGTTGTCCATTATGTCCACCCTTGCAAAAGAAGTGTCCAATCGCCGTACCTTTGCGATTATCTCGCACCCGGATGCTGGTAAGACCACCATTACCGAAAAGGTCCTGCTGTTTGGCCAGGCGATCCAGAAAGCCGGTACCGTGAAAGGCAAGAAGTCCGGGCAGCACGCCAAGTCAGACTGGATGGAGATGGAGAAAGAGCGGGGCATTTCCGTGACCACATCGGTCATGCAGTTTCCTTATGGCAATCGCCTGGTGAACCTGCTGGACACCCCGGGCCACGAGGATTTCTCCGAAGACACCTATCGTACGCTGACGGCCGTCGATTCCTGCCTGATGGTGATTGACAGCGCCAAGGGTGTTGAGGAGCGTACCATCAAGTTGATGGAGGTCACGCGCCTGCGGGATACCCCCATTCTGACCTTCATGAACAAGCTCGACAGGGATACCCGGGATCCGGTGGAGCTCATGGATGAGGTTGAGGATGTATTGAAGATTGCCTGCTCTCCGGTAACCTGGCCCATTGGCATGGGCAAGAATTTCAAGGGCGTGTACCACTTGCTCAGGGACGAGGTTATTCTGTATCAGTCCGGTCAGGGCCACATGATCCAGGAGCGTCGGTTTATTTCCGGCCTTGATAATCCGGAGCTGGACGGCGTGCTGGGTGCGTACGCCTCCGAACTGCGTGACGAGATTGAGTTGGTCAAGGGCGCCTCTCACGAGTTCGATCACGATGCGTTCCTCAAGGGTGAGCTGACACCGGTGTTCTTCGGCACGGCTCTGGGGAACTTCGGGGTTGATCACATGCTGGATGGTCTCATCGAATGGGCGCCAGCGCCCCAGCCCCGGGAAACCGATCAGCGGCTGGTGCAGCCGGATGAGGACGGATTTTCGGGCTTCGTCTTCAAGATCCAGGCCAATATGGACCCTCAGCATCGTGACCGGGTCGCGTTCATGCGCATTGTCTCCGGCCGCTACAGTCAGGGCATGAAAGCCCGTCATGTCCGTATCGGCAAGGATGTACGTTTCTCCGACGCCCTGACCTTCATGGCCGGCGATCGGGAACATGCCGAGGAAGCGTTCGCCGGAGATATCATCGGTCTCCACAATCATGGCACCATCCAGCTTGGTGATACCTTCACCGCGGGTGAGGACATGAAGTTCACCGGTATCCCGAACTTCGCTCCCGAAATGTTCCGCCGCATCCGCCTGAAGGACCCGCTGAAATCCAAACAGCTGCAGAAAGGCCTGATCCAGTTGTCGGAAGAGGGAGCGGTCCAGGTCTTCCGGCCCCTGAAGAACAACGATCTGATTGTTGGCGCCGTCGGTGTGTTGCAGTTCGATGTGGTCGTGAGCCGGCTGAAAAGCGAATACAAGGTTGAGGCACTGTACGAGCCGATCAACGTGGCAACGGCACGCTGGGTCAGCGCGGACGACGAACGCAAGCTGGACGAGTTTCAGCGTAAGAACAACGATTATCTGGCCCTCGATGGCAGCGATCAGTTGGCCTACATCGCACCGACCATGGTCAATCTCCAGCTGGCCCACGAGCGCTATCCGGACATCCGCTTCCACAAAACCCGGGAGCATTAACCGCGGCGAAACGCTATGGAGCTCACCGACGCACATTGTCACCTGGATTTTCCCGAGTTTGCAGACCGCCAGGAGCAGGTGCTGGCTGGCGCTGCCGCCGCGGGGGTGTCGCGCGTTGTGATCCCCGGGGTCCGGCGGCGGCACTGGGACCGTGTGGTGAGCGCAGCGGCCGGAATGTCCGGGGTGTATTACTGCCTTGGCATCCACCCCTGGTATGTCGGGGAGCATGACGAGAGTGATCTGACCTTGCTCGAGCGTCGCCTTACCGGCGCCGATGAGCAGTGTGTCGGGCTGGGGGAATGCGGCCTAGACCGCCTCAGAGGTGAGTTGGCGGACCAGCTTCCCTGGTTCGAGGCGCAAGTTGAGCTCGCCGGGCGCCTGATGCGCCCCCTGGTTATCCATTCGGTGCGAACCCATGACGAAATTCACCGCATACTGAAAGTCCGGACGTTTTCGGGCAGGGCGCTGATCCATGGTTTTTCCGGAAGCTACGAGCAGGCGCGCAAGTTGGTGGATCTGGGGTGCTACATCGGCGTTGGCGGTGTGATCACCCATGACCGGGCGAAGAAAACCCGCAACGCCATTGCCCGGTTGCCGGTTGACGCTCTGGTGCTGGAAACCGATGCGCCGGATATGGCGCCTGCCGGTGTTGTCAAAGGCTGTAACTCCCCGGAAAACCTGCCAATGATCCTCGATGCACTGGTTTCGCTGAAAGCGGCACAGCGGGAGGAGCTGGCTGGCCAGTTGCTGCGAAACAGCTGCCAGCTGTACGGCTGGCCGGTCCCGGTGTAGGGGATTAGCGAAACAGCGCGCAATGGGGTTGGCTTTCCTGTGTGGTTTGGATATACTTCGCGCCCTGGCTTTTCAAGGCGATGCCGTCATCTCAGCCCCGAATGATGTCACTGCCGAACATTACAGGTACAGAACCTCCTCCGGATGCCAAGCATTTACCGGTGGTGGTTTTTAACGTTTCTTATATAGCGTTCAAGGCGGAATCAATGAAGACTCTGAGTGCGAAACCAGAAACAGTAACACGTGACTGGTACGTTGTAGACGCAGCCGGCAAGACGCTGGGTCGTCTGTCAACCGAAATCGCCCGTCGTCTGCGGGGCAAGCATAAGCCTGAGTATACCCCTCATGTAGACACTGGCGATTACATCGTTGTGATCAACGCAAGCCAGGTCCGGGTTACGGGCAAGAAAGCATCTGACAAGATGTACTACAGTCACACCGGCTTTCCGGGTGGAATCAAGTCCATCAGTTTCGAGAAGCTGGTCGACAAGGCGCCTGAGCAAATTATTCAGAAGTCTGTAAAAGGCATGCTTCCGAATGGCCCGCTCGGCCGTGCCATGTTCAAGAAGCTTAAAATCTATGCCGGCGCTGAGCATCCTCATGCAGCCCAGCAGCCCAAAGAACTCGACATTTAACGGAAGGCGGATATGTCTGTAGCACAAAATTACGGTACTGGTCGCCGCAAGACATCCACGGCTCGGGTTTTCATCAAGCCGGGAAGCGGTAACATCTCTATCAACGGTCGCACCATCGAAGATTTCTTCGGTCGCGAAACGTTGCGCATGATCGTTCGTCAGCCGCTGGTGGTTGCGGAGTCCAGCGATCGTTTCGACATCAACATCACCGTCAAGGGTGGTGGTATCAGTGGCCAGGCCGGCGCGATTCGCCACGGTCTGACCCGTGCCCTGATGGATTACGACGAGACTC
>JAEPMM010000075.1 GCA_017643965.1 Marinobacter sp. | reverse complement strand
GTAGGGAAAAAGTTGAACCCGAGGCGGCCGCCCGCCAGCAACCCCACCGTGACCAGTGCCAACGCCAGCGCAGCCGGCGGCGTGGCGCCACGGTTGGCGAGGGTAAAACGGGAGAACGCACGGAAACGGCCGTCCCGGAAGTGATCGAAACGCTGCTCGAACCGGTTGCGGAAGCGGGTGACCGGGCCCGGCTGCTCCGGCGCCGGCTCCGCGCCGCCCTGGCGGCCGCGTTTTTTGCGACGGGGAACGAAGGCGTGCCGCAGGTGGGCCGGCAGCACGATGAAACATTCCAGCAGCGAGGCAATCAGCACACAGATCATCACCAGCGGGATATCGCCGAGAATGTTCCCGATCACACCGCCCACCACCAGCAACGGCATGAAGGCGGCCACGGTGGTGAGCGACGACGCCAGAACCGGCCACACCATGCGCTTTGCCGCGCCCTCGGAGGCATACATCGGCTCCTCCCCCATACGGGCATGGGCGTCGGCATCCTCACCCACCACAATGGCGTCGTCCACGATCACCCCCAGAGCCATGATCAGGGCAAACAGGGAGATCATGTTGATGGAGCCGCCGATCAGCCACAGCACCGCCAGCGCGGCGAGGAAGGCGGTGGGGATACCAATGGCCACCCAGACGGCCACCCGCCCCGGCAGGAACAGATACAGCAGGCAAACCACCAGCACCAGGCCGCCCAGACCGTTCTTCACCAGCAGCGAGATGCGATCATCCAGCAGTTGCCAGGTCTCGTCATAGACCTCCATGTTCACCGTGGGCGGCAACAACGGCCGGGTGTCCTCCAGCCAGGTTTCCAGAATCTCCGCAGCCGCCAGGGAGTTACCGTTCTCGGCACGCTGCAGCTGCAGCTCAGCCGCCGGCCGGCCATCGCGGTCGAGGGTCAGCTGACTTTCCCGGGCTTCCTGCCGGATAATGGCGATGTCACCGAGGGTCAGTTGAATGCGCTCACCGCTGAGCACCGGAACCGTTTCGAAGGCCTGCGGGCTGCGGCGCTGTTCCACCGCCCGCAACTCCCGGGTGGCGTCCTGCTGCCCCATCATCCCGGCCGGCAGATCCCGCGATATGGCCCCGACCCGTTCGGCAATCTGGTCCAGCGACAGGCCCAGGGTTTCCAGGCGTTCAATGGGCACATCAATACTGATCTGCTGCTCCGGCAAGCCGCGGATGGAGACGCGGTCAATGCCCCGCTGCAGCAGTTCGTCTTCGAAGCGATAGGCCAGTTGCCGCAATTCTCGGCGGTCCACGTCGCCGGACACCAGCAATCTGGCCACCGGTTCGTAGCGTTCCAGCCGGGTGACCTGAGGCTCCTCGGCTTCGGCGGGCAGGTTGGTGAATTCGTCCACCTGCTGGCGCACGTCGTCCAGCGCCTGAATCGGGTTGCTGTCTTCCTCGAATTCCAGGGTGATGGACGACACGCTCTGGGCCGAGGTGGAGGTCATTCGCTTCAGCCCATCAACACTGCGCAGGCGCTGCTCGAGCGGATTGGTGATGCCCTGCTCCACGTCTTCGGCGGACGCGCCACTCCACACCACGCGAACGCTGACCACATCAAGGGCGAAAGTGGGGAAGCACTGGATGTTCATGCGCGTCAGTGCCAGCACGCCGCCCAGCAGCATCACCAGCATCACCAGGTTGGCCGCCACCCGGTGATGCACAAAGAAACCGATCACGCCCTTTTTCCGCCTCATTCCCCGGAGGCTCCGGTGTTCGCCACATCCACCTTCAGGCCGGTGATGGCATTGGGCAGGTGGGTGGTGATAAGGCGCGCGCCGGCAACCAGCGCGTTACCGGACACCAGCAAACGGCGCTCACCGTTTTCGCCCCGGGCTTCGCCGATTCGCTCCACCGTGGCGCGCTCCATACGGCCGTCTGTGGTCAGCAGGTACACACTGTCAGCACCGTAAAGCGCACTGAACGGAATACTCACGCTGTTGTTCCGCGCGGCTCGCTCCAGGGTGACCGGCATCAGCGCCCCCGGGCGCAGACCGCCAGGCTCACCGTCGAGCTCGAGAATGGCCTCGGTGCCGGAGGCATCGCTGGTGCCGGCAAAGCGGGCGAGGCGGAAGCGGTGCTCGCCATCGGCACTGGTGGCCGTTAACGCCTCACCCGCGGCCAGAGCGTCCTGAAGCTCCGCCAGAAACACGTCAGGCACCCGCGCCCGCAGCTCCAGGCCATCAATCGGGTAGAGTGACAGCAACGGCTCGTTACGGCTGACCTGATCCCCCCGCGCCACCTCGACACCGGTCACGATACCGTCGAAGGGGGCTACCATGCTTGCCCGGGCCGCATCGCGCCGGGTGCTTTCCAGATTGGCCTCGGCCTGAGCCTGTTTCGCCTGCAGGCTCTGCAACCGGGCGGGGTGTTCCTCCACCGCCCGTTGCCGGGTATTGACCGTCAGCTCCGCGCGGGCGGCGGTGTCGGTGGCGGCTTCCAGAGCTTCGCGGGAGGCCAGGTTGCGGTCGACCAGAGCGCGGGTGCGCTGCAATTGTCGGCGGGCGTTTTAAGGATGGCCTGTTCACTGGCGAGTGCCGCCCGATCGTTACGATAACGCACCTGCTCCGAGCGGATCTGCGCCTCCAGATCCGCCACCTGAGCCTCTGCCTGGGCCAGTGCCGGGCCAATGTCGGCGTCGTCCAGCGCCACCAGCAAATCGCCTGCACTCACCCGCTGGCCCTCGGCGACCGGCCGTTCGCCGATGCGTCCTGCCAGGGTTGCGGTGACAGTCAGCTGCTCCGGCGCGAGCACCTCACCGTAGAGTGCCAGCACCGGGGTGTGGGTCCCGGGTTCGACCGACTGAACGTCCACGCGCCAGCTGCGCTCTGTGGCGCTGACCTCCACCGGCTCGGGCCGCGTCATTTTCAACAACAGAAAGCCGGCGATACCGACGGCTATGATCAGAAAGGGGATGAGTCGTTTGGACATTAAATACTGGCCGGCTAATGTGAATAATGCCCCTCGGGCGGTTCAACTCACGCTACTATACAATCAGAATACAATCAGAACGTGTCATTGGATCGGCGAGATCTCATCTTTGCGGCCTGTGCACAGCGAGATTTCCGCTACAGTACCCCGCCAGAACACCTACGGAGAACGACACCCTTGGCGTTAACCGAATCACTTCACCTGCTGAATGCGACCCTGATCAACGCACTCATTGTGGTCGTGGTGGTGGTCATCCACAACGAGGCCCTGCTGCGCCTCAGCGGCGTGTTGGCGAGGATGCGCCAGAGCCACCATTTCCGCCTGGTCACCGGCGTTTTGGGCATTCTTGCAACCCATACGTTCCAGGTCTGGATTTTCGCGTCGGCCTTCTACTTCATGCACCACGCCGAGGGCTGGGGCGAGCTGGCCGGCAATTTCAGCGGCAGCCTGCTGGACTGCGCTTACTTCTCCTTCACCACGTTTACCACCCTGGGCTACGGTGACATCGAAGCCATGGGCGTGCTGCGCTTCTCACCGGCATCGAAGCATTGACCGGCCTGGTACTGATTACCTGGAGCGCCTCATTCCTGTTTGTCGAAATGCAGCGCTACTGGCCCTCGCGTTAACACCTGGCGCTGGGCCAGCTTGTAGTACAGCTGGCGCCGTGTTGAGTGTCAAAAAAAGCCCCGGGTGGCATGGATCCACCCGGGGCTAAAGTTAACCGCCGTCTGTCGAAAACGGGCAACCGCCATCCGAAGACTCACAACCTGACTGTCAGCGCAGAACGCAGCGTTGAGACTGGTCATCAACTCATACGCCGCGTGAATGAATCGGATCATTTCTCTTTGGCAGGAATAGCAGACCTGCCCTCCCCCGATATCCGACTACGCACAATTCACTACAAACATCGTATTGACATTTTTTTGGAACCTTCCATTCGGGACAAACGTCTTGTCAGGCAAGGGCATCAAATGCCCGTAACGACAACAACAATCGTGAAGGTTCCATGATGTATAACTTCAAGAAGAATTCGCTGCTTGCGGTTATCGCCGGCAGCACCATGCTGGCGGGCTGCCTCGATAGCGGTGGCCAGACTGGCAAAAACGCCAATCCGGTCTTCGAGATCGATAACCCCAATTTCCCGGCTGATGGCACCAAGCCCATCTTCCGCCCGCTGGACACCGCGTTTCCGCTACCCAGTGACCCGCTGTTTTTCCTGAATCCGGAAAACGACGGCACCATGCTGAATGGCACCGATCCGGCCAACCCGGTCACCACCGGACTTGGCTTCGTTGACGGCAACTCCATTCTCGCGCCGTTCGACATCAAAATCAGCGACAGCCTGGATGCGAACCAGACCCTGGATGCCCGCGCCTTTATTGACGTTGACGGCGAAGTGATTCCGAATCCGGATCAGAACGTTTTCCTGCTGGAAATCGAGTACCCCAGCGGCGACAGCGTGTTTCAACAACCTCGCGAGGTGGGCGGCATTGCTGATGCTGAGAAGTATCGCTTCGCCCAACGCCTGGAAGAGCAGGGTGATACAGCTGCCGCAGATGCCCTCTATCAGGAGCTGCTGGAAGAGCGGGTTCGCATCGAAATCATCACCGTCGATGCCAACGGCCCGGCCGGCGCTGCTGGCGGCTCCGAGAACAATGCTATTCGCATTCTCCCGGTTCAGCCGCTGAAGCCGAAAACCAAGTACGCGGTCGTGCTGAGCAACGACATTCTGGACAAAAACGGCGATCCGCTGGTTCAGGAGTTGCGCTTCGAAACCGCCTCCAACCCCGAATTTGTGCTGAGCAACGCCGCGCTTCAGCCGTTCCGGGATTCCATGCTGCCGGCGCGCGCGTTCGGCTCTGATTTCTTTGACTTCAAGCGCCAGGCACTTGCCGACCAGGGCTTGTCCAATGCCGGCATTCCGACGTTTGACGACGTCACCTTTGCCATCAGCTTCACCACCACAGCTGTAGAGGACATTCTCCTGGCCAACGCGGCTCCGGCCAGCTGGTTCCGCAACCACCTGCTGATTGATCGCAAGCAGACCGTCCTGAATGCGCTTATTGCCGGCGAATTCAATCTCTCGGATCAGCCCCTGAGCGGCGCAGAGAGTGAAGACCAGCAAATCAACTCGCGCATTTTCGATTTGTTGACCGATGAAACCTACCGCCTGTTCGACGCCTCGTTGGCAGCGACCCTGACCGCGGCCAACGACAATGGCGTAAGCGTACTCTACAGCGACATTGTCGCCTCCGAAGACGCCGACCGCCGGCTGGCGTTCATCCTGCAGGATACCGCCACCCAGGCCGTAGAAGATGTGGTCGACGTTTCTGCGCCGGCCGCTGAGTTGGCGGCCGATGCAGCCGAGATTCTGGATATTCCGTCAGCTTACGACCCGGCATCCGGTGAGCCCTCACCCGTGCGCTTCTTCAGCCAGAAAGCCGGGCGGGAAGTGAATCCGGCGTTCGGTCAACAAGCCAACCTGATCATCGTCGATGACATTGACGTTCAGATCTACGAAGGCGAGATTTCCCTGCCGTATTATCAGCAACTCCCGAACGGCACCGACGGCAGCCCGTTGAAGAACGGCTCCTGGCTCCCCGCGGATTTCAGTGCCAACCCGGACCTGCCCCAGGCGGTGTCTGACCGGGTGACCTACCGGTTCCCGTTCATTCAGAAGCAGGCCGATACCAAGATCCCGATCATCGTGGGCACACCTGATCCGGCCTTCGGTGCGCCTCCTGGTGACGGCTATCCGGTGATCATCTACCAGCACGCCGCAACCCAGGATCGCTCAGCGATTCTGCCCATGGCGACAGCGGCGGCGCTCCTGTGTCTCGCAGACGGGGATGTCCCGGCAAACAGTGACAACTGCTTCATCACCGTCGGTATCGATATGCCCCTGAACGGCGTATTCGGTGAAGCCGCCACCAGTGCCCGGGATGAAAATGATCCGGAAACCACCCCGGGCATGGTGGAGATCTCCCAGCAGCCGGGAGCGTCCGCTGATGCCACCGAACGCCACTTCGGCTTCACCGCCAACGAGGCGATGGCAGCGGTGACCAGAGACCAGGTAGAGAGTCCGGAATCCGGCAGCCTGTTCCTGAACTTCACCAACTACGCCAATACTCGCGACAACATGCGCCAGGGCGCGCTGGATCTTCTGAACATCAACGCCCTGCTGCCAGCGATCGAAGACGCCATCAACCTGTGTCAGGCCGACGGCGACTGTGCGGACGGCATTGTCATGAACACCGACCGCGTGTACTTCATCAGTCACTCCCTGAGCGGCATGGGTGGCGTGCCCTACCCGGTGATCAACAACCTGGCGGCACAGGACAACCCGGATCTGAACCCGATCCTGGCGTCCACGCTGTTCAATACCGGTGGCCAGTTCTCGCGTCTGGCGGAGAACTCCCGCGAAACTATTGCGCCTGCGCTGTTGCCGGGACTTGACGCAGCCTCCGGTGGGTTGCTTGCCCAGGGCCGGACCGAGCTGAACATCTACTTCAACGTGTTCCAGGCTCTGCTCGACTCCACGGACCCAGTGGCCTTCGCCCCGCTGTTTCAGGAGAGCGGCAACGAAGCCACCGTGCTGACGTCCATCGTGGGCATCGAAGGCGATGGGGATCGCCCGTCCGATGGCACGATTCCCAACGCCGCCGATGCCGAGCTCTATGACCTGGGCCCACTCGAACTGGTGACTGACAACGGTTTTGCGATCAACAGCCAGCCCGCGCCTCTGGCCGGCACCGATCCCATGGCCCGCTTCATGGGTGCGGTCAGCATCGACAACGAATCCGGCACCGATGACGGCACCCGCCCGATCATCACCCGCTACCTGGAAGGCTCTCACGGCAACCCGATCTCTGCCGGCCAGAAAGGTTCCGATGCGTTCAGTTCCAGCGCCGTGTTCGACGAAATGGCGGCACAACTGGTGGCACTGTTCCGTAGCCGCACCGACGCAAATACCCCGTTCACCGTTGACGTCACCAACGACTGTGTAGTGCAGGACGTCGGCAATAGCCCCGGCGACCCGGAGTGTGACGGATCAACCGACGGCGGCGCCCAGCCGGATGATGGCGACGGTAGCGGCGGTGGTGATGAAGGTGGTGACGGTGGTGGCCTGCTTGACGGCCTGCTGTAACGCCCGCTGATGTCTTGCTGACGGGTCCGCGCACCGCAACGTGCGGACCCTGATAAAAAAAGTAACGGAGCAGTAGAAATGACAACAAAAAATACGTCGCGTTTTACCCGAACCCGCCTGTCGCTGGCAACTGCGGCACTATCAACACTGGTTTCAACTCCCGCCCTGGGCTTCGATTTCGATGTGTACGGTATCGATGCCTCCTTCAGCACCACGCTGACAGCGGGCATCGGTGTTCGCCTGGAAGATCAGGACAAGGATCTGATTTCCCAGGGTAACCTCGGGCCGGAATTTGCATTCAGCGATACCGGCGGGTCGTCCAACAACTTCGACGACGGCAACCTGAACTTTGAGAAAGGCGATCCCTACTCGCAGATTATTCGCGGCCGCTCGGAGCTGTTTCTGGATTACGCCCCGGACAGCAACTACCTGACGCGGATCGGTGCCCTGGTGCGCGCAAGCTATCAATACGATTTCGAGCTCAAGGATAACGAACGGGCGGAAGACCCGGTGGGCCAGACCCGCAAACTGAATCCTGAGGCCCTGGATAACGCGGCCGGGGTCGACCTGCTCGATGCCTATGTATTCACCGACTGGTATGCCGGCAACACCCCGGTGTCCGTGCGTTACGGCCGGCAGGTTTTGAGCTGGGGTGAGAGCACGTTTATCCTCGGCGGCATCAACGCCACCAATCCTATCGACGTACCGGCTTTCCGGACGCCGGGTGCGGAACTGAAAGACGTTCTGC
This sequence comes from Marinobacter sp., assembly GCA_017643965.1. Classification (GTDB taxonomy): domain Bacteria; phylum Pseudomonadota; class Gammaproteobacteria; order Pseudomonadales; family Oleiphilaceae; genus Marinobacter. The sequence continues at coordinate 3,132 of JAEPMM010000075.1, read as the reverse complement.
TGCCGGTGAACATGCTCTACACCTCAGTGGGGATTACCCCTGAAATCAACGTGGAAGCCTATGTCCAGACCGAGTGGGAACCGTTCAAAATTGATGACTGTGGCACATTTTTCTCCTCCGCCGACGTAGCGGCGGATGGCTGCGGCCCGGTACTGCTGGCCGGTCAGGTGCCGGACGCTCAGGCCTTTGAGGAGGGCTTTGTTTCACCCAGACGGGGTGACAAGGAGCCCGGCGACAAAGACCAGTTTGGCGCCGCGGTGCGCTGGTTTGTTCCAGCCCTTGATTCGGAGCTCGGCTTCTACTACATCCGTTACCACAGCCGCCTGCCTTACATCAGCGGCGTGGTGAACAACCCTGAGAGCCCGGCTGAAAACCAGATCAATGACCCCAACGAGCCGTTCACCCGGTTCCCCAGCTATTTCATTGATTACCCGAAGGGCATTGACCTTTATGGCATCAGCATCAACACCACACTACCTACTGGTACATCTCTGGGTGCGGAATACAGCTTCCGCCCCAACATGCCGATCCAGTGGAACACGTTCGAGTTGATCTACGGCGGCCTCCAACAGCGGGGCCCCGATGGCCAGGTCATCAGTAAGCTGGAACAACGGGTACGGGACGGCGATCCCGACTTCAATTACGCCGGCAAGGCGGTTGACGGATACGACCGGTATGACGTCTCGCAAGCACAGGCCACACTGATCCACTTTGTGGACAGGGTGTTGGGAGCCAGCCGCTTTATCACCGTTGCCGAAATTGGCGCCACTTACGTGCACGATCTGCCCGACAAAAGCGAAGCCCGTTATGGACGTTCCGGCGTCTTCGGTGTCGGCCCGGTGCCGCTGGACGGTGAATCCTTCAGCGGCGACCTTTGCAGCGAAGGACCCGGCGACGAAACCACGCGCTTGAACATCAACCCCTCCAACTGTGGCTCCGATGGCTTCACCACGTCGTTCTCCTGGGGCTACCGGACTCTGTTCGCGCTGGATTACTCCAACGCCATTGCTGGCATCAACCTGCTGCCGAAGTTGTTCTTCACCCACGATGTCGAGGGCTATGCCCCGGATCCGGGCGGCAACTTCAAGGAAGGCAACAAGTCGGTGAGTTTGGGTCTGGATGCCAACTACCAGAACACCTACTCCGCCTCCATCAGCTACACCTCCTATTTCGGCGGTGATTACAACGAAATCTCGGACCGGGACTTTGTTGCGGCCAGCGTTTCCTACTCATTCTGATTCACGAACCACCATCACAAAGGAGTCACTTGTGAATAACTACCGTAAACACATCATTGGCAGTGCCATTGCCATGTGCCTGTTCTCCTCGGGAGCAGCCCTTGCGGCTGTCTCCGCCGAGGAAGCGGCAAAGCTCGGCAAAGAACTCACCCCCATCGGCGCCGAAAAAGCCGGTAACGGTGATGAAATTCCGGAATGGACCGGCGGGCTGACCTCTCCGCCGGTAGACCAGCCACAGGAGGGCATCTACCCGGATCCGTTCCCGGACGACGAGCTGCTGTTCAAAATTGACCAGAGCAATGTCGATGAATACAAGGACCGGCTCTCGCCGGGCCAGGTCGCCACAATCGAAGCCTATGACAGCTTCTTCATTCCGGTGTACCAGACCCGGCGCACCGGTGCCTACCCGGACAGGCTGATGAAAAAGGCCGCTGAGAACGCCACCACGGTCTCACTGACCGCGGATGGCAACGGCCTCCAGAATTACCAGACCGGTGTGCCTTTTCCGATCCCGAAGAAAGGGGTTGAGGTCATTTTCAACCACATCACCCGTTATCGGGGCGGCTCCATCATCCGCAACGTGGCGCAGGTAACGCCCCAGGCCAACGGTGATTTCAGCCCGGTGAAATTCGCCGAGCATCTGGCCGACCGCGTCGCCCTGGCAGACTACGAGCCGGGCAAGGACGACAACGTGCTGTTCTACTTCAAGCAGGTGATCACCGCGCCCTCTCGCCTAGCCGGTAACGTGCTGCTGGTGCACGAGACCCTGGACCAGGTTGAAGAGGCCCGCCGCGCGTGGCTGTACAATTCCGGCCAGCGCCGGGTTCGCCGTGCCCCCCAGGTCGCCTATGACGGCCCCGGTACCGCGGCCGACGGCCAGCGCACCACCGACAACTTTGACCTCTACAATGGCGCACCGGACCGCTACGACTGGGAACTGGTGGGCAAGAAGGAGATGTACATTCCCTACAACTCCTACCGCCTGACCGACCGGAGCCTGACCTATGATGACATCGTGCAGCCGGGCCACCTTAATCCAGAGCTGCTTCGCTATGAGCTTCACCGAGTGTGGCACGTTCGCGCCAAGCTGAAGGACGGCGAGCGCCATATCTATGGCCAGCGTGACTTCTACGTGGATGAGGATTCCTGGCAGATTGCCGTGATCGACCACTACGACGGCCGCGGTGAACTGTGGCGCGTGGCGGAAGCGCACATGGTACAGGGCTACGACATCGGTGTGCCCAGTTACGCCGTTGAAACCCTGTACGACCTGCTTTCCGGTCGTTACCTTGCCCTGGGTCTGACCAACGAAGAAGACGATCCCTACACCTTCAACGTGAAAGCCCGCTCCAACGAGTTCACACCGGCGGCGTTGAGACGTGCCGGCGTTCGTTAACACCGATGCCTGAATACCCTGTAAAAGGGGGCTGACGCAAAACCCGCTTTCGAAAGGAAGCGGGTTTTGTTTTTTGACCGTTTGCTCTAGCGGTATCGACTCTGATCCAGTGTGGTGAGGCGATCCGGATGAAACACCATCAGACCGGTCACAAAGGCGCCGTTGGCGAATCCCTCCGGAATCATGAATAGCGGCAGGTAGCGGATGTATTCGTGGACCAGCTCACTGAGGTCGTACACACCGGCACTCCATAACATCATGCACATCACTAACCCGGCGCACGCCACGGCTATGCCGGCGCCGAAGAAGCCACAGAAAAAAATATAGGCGAAAAAATTGCGGAAATTGCGCTGGCGCTCCCACAGCATGATGCCGTGGCTGACCAGAGCCGGCACCATCACCGTGACCAGACCGTTAGCGGCAAACATCAACAGCGGCTCACGCCCGGTGATCACCGTGATCACCAACGCCAACAGGCCTACAAACGACAATGAAAGT
>JAEPMM010000394.1 GCA_017643965.1 Marinobacter sp. | reverse complement strand
CTGATTGAGGCACCAACTGCGGGTAACGGAGCAACCTGCCGAAGCTGCGCTCATTGCCCCTGGATGGCAATGAACGGTCTTGAGAACCTGCTCCACGTGCTTGAGCACGGCGATCAGGAGGTACTGGTGGATGACAGCCTGCGTGAGCGGGCGCTCAAACCACTGAAGCGTATGCTGGATTTTACGGCCGGGATGAATCTGCAGGCTGCTGGCAACGCCTGATCCGGCTAGCCGCGCTGTGCACTCAACTGATCGGTAATCTCGGTCAGGCGTTCGGTCACAACCTGGCGCATGGGTGCCCCGGCCGGCAGTTTTTCCTGCGCCTGGCGGAGCTGTCGCTGGGCCGCTTCCAGGTCGCCCATCAACGCTTCGTACTCCGCTCGCGCCCGATGCACTCCGACGATGTTCCGCGCCATTCCCTCCGCCTCGGCGAGCAGACTCCACAGGGTCTCCTGATTCGGACGTTCCCGGGTCAGTCGCTTCAGATAGTCGGCGGCTGCCTCGCCATTGCCCTCGGCCGTCTCCACCTGCGCCAACCGGTAGGTGATCGGATAATTGCCCGGATTGCGTTCGAGCGCGTTTTGTAGCCGGCTCCGGGCCTCGTCCAGATTGCCCTGTTTGATCAAGGCCTCAGCCAGCGTCACCACATAGGTAATGCGGCCGGGGTTATTGTCCAGCAGCTTCTCCAGCACGGCGATGGCGCTACCGGGGTCATCGTTGCGCAGGTGCGCGGCAGCCAGGCCGTACCTTATGGCATCGGTCTTTTCGGTGTCTGAACGATCCAGGTAGTCCTGGAAAGTATCCACGGCGACTTTTGCAGAGCGGGCGTAGTGAACTTGCAGCCGGGAGCGTATCAGGTGGTACTCTTGGGTGTCCTGGACGTCCCGAACCGGGTACTGCTCGGCGCGGTTACGGGTATCGGAGACGCGGCTCTGGGTAAGAGGGTGGGTCGAGAGGTACTCAGGGACCCGGTTTCCCTGCAGGCGGTTCTGCCTCATCATGATTTCAAACATTTCGGGCATGCCCCGCGGGTCCATGCCGGCGTCAGCCAGAATGTCCATGCCGACCCGGTCAGCTTCCTGCTCGTGGGCACGGCTGTAAGCGAGCATGTTCTGGATCGAGAGCGCCTGGGTGCCGGCAATCGCCGCAATGCCGATGTCAGACTGGGTGACGGCAGATAGCACGATGCCGGCAAGCATCCCGGCGATGGCCAGCGGGGCGCTGGTTTCCTGTTGCTCCATCCGGCGCGCAAAATGCCGCTGGCTCAGGTGGGCCAGTTCGTGGGCCAGCACGGAGGCAAACTGCTGCTCGCTACGGGCATTCAGCATGAGGCCGCCGTTGATGCCGACGATGCTGCCAGGCACCGCGAAGGCGTTGATGTCCGGGCTATCGATAATCGCCAGAGTCAGGTCGCGGTTTTTCAGGGGCGCCGAGGGCACCAGGCGGTAGATCACGTCGTGCAGGTAGTCATAGACCAAGGGGTCGGATATCTGGGGCGCGGACCGGCGAATGGAGACCATGACCTGACGACCGATTTCTGCCTCCTGCTGCTCCGAGATCAGACCGCCGCCCGCTCCCCCAATGGAGGGTAGCGTACTGTCCTGGGACTGGGCCTGGGTTACCGGCAGTGCTGCGATCACAAACATCAGTGCCCGCAACAGCCATGCCCGGGCCGGTGTGTGGTGAGAGGAGAAGGTAAGCATCAGTGTCTGAAATCCATTGCCAAATCGCTTGATAGGACAGCATTTTGCCATTAAAAGTTCTAGTACCTTTCATTAAATACGATTGAGGTGCAATCAGGGGGCAGTGCCGTCATAATGCCGCCTCATTAATACAGGTTCTGCAAGGTGTTGACCGCTCATGGCTCAGAAAATTCTGGATGCATCCGGGTTGCGGTGCCCGATGCCCTTGTTGAAAACCAAGCTCGAACTCAACAGCATGTCGCCGGGCGATGAGCTTGAAGTGATCGCTACCGATTCCGGCTCTGCCCGTGACATTCCTGCGTTCCTGAAACTCTCCCGTCATCAGCTGGTGAGTTCCGAGGAGGCCGGAGGCCGCTTCCGGTTCGTAATAAGGTGCGGCGACTGACAGCAGCGCCGTCGATGTTCAGGCACTAACGGTCCCAAACCGTGTTTCCACGGAGATGTACATGGTCAGAATTTTACGCGGTCTTGCCCACAAATACTTTTCAGATGACGAAGCCGTCATCCTTTTTCTGCTTCTGATCACGGGCACGGCATTTGTCATTCTGTTCGGCGCCATGCTGGCGCCGGCGATTGCCTCGGTCATCATTGCGTTTATCCTGCAGGGTCTGGTCACCAAGCTGACAAGAACGGGGGTGCCTGAAATTGTCTCCATCATAGGCGTTTTTCTGGTGTTTCTGGGCATTCTGGTCGGGTTCATCTTTGGCTTGCTGCCGCTACTTTGGACCCAGGTGACCTCGCTCGCCGGTGAGGCGCCCCGGATTATCCGGGAGTTGCAGTCCTACATGGAGCTGCTGCCCCAGCAATACCCCACGCTGATATCCATGGAAGCGGTCAGTACCATCTATCGTCAGATCAGCACCGAAGCAGGGCATCTGACCCAATGGCTGGTGTCTTTTTCCCTCTCGAGTATTCCGGATCTGGTGGCACTGCTGATCTACATGGTGCTGGTACCGATTCTGGTGTTCTTTTTTCTCAAGGATCGCAACCTGCTGCTGACCGCGATCGCGCGCCTGCTGCCCCCGCAGCGTCCGATGATGCTCAGAATCTGGCACGAGGTGAACCTGCAGTGTGCCAACTATGTTCGCGGCAAAGCGGTTGAAATCCTGATTGTGGGGGGGGGCACCTACATCTCCTTCAAGGTGCTGGGTATGCCTTATGCGGCGCTGCTGGCCTTGCTTGTCGGCCTGAGTGTGGTGATTCCCTACATCGGTGCCGCCGTGGTGACCATACCCGTGGCCATGATTGCACTGTTTGCATTTGGCTGGGGCTCACACTTCATCTGGGTGATGGTGGTTTACGGCATTATTCAGGCGCTGGATGGCAACGTGCTGGTGCCGGTGCTATTTTCCGAGGTGAACAATCTGCACCCGGTGGCGATTATCGTGGCCGTGCTGTTTTTCGGGGGCATCTGGGGGTTATGGGGCGTATTCTTTGCTATCCCGTTGGCCACCATGCTGAAAGCTGTGTTTTCGGCTTGGCCGGTGAAGGACAGCCCCACTGAGGAAAGCGTCGAGCAGGGCTGATGGATAAGGGCATGACATCGCCTTTAATTCCCTTGTGTCAGTACGCACCCAACATTACCATATCGGTTTTATTCGG
>JAEPMM010000271.1 GCA_017643965.1 Marinobacter sp. | reverse complement strand
TGCCATGGCGCTCGCGATTCCGAAAAACGTGCCTACCCTCAACCCCCTGGGCGAGGCCGCCGTGAATTCCACACCAGCCATGAAGATCGCTCTGGCCGGAGCGCCCCGCCAGAAGCCCGTTCCACCGGAACCTGAGGAGCTTGCTGCGGAGTCAAGACCTGCACCTGAGCCAGAGCCAGAACCTGAACCTGAACTTGAGAACGAGCCAGAACCTGAACCGGCTGCGGAAAGCCCGGAACAAACCGATACCGAGCAGAAGACTGACGATACCGCCGAACAGAGCGCGGACAACCAGCGCCAAAACCAGCAGGTGGAACTCAGCGCCGGCACGTCCCGCAACGTGGATGAATACCTGAGCCGGCTGAGCCGACACCTCAGCCGTTTCTACGAATACCCCCGCAGGGCCCGCCGACTGGGTCAGGAAGGCTCTCCGGTGATCGTATTCGAGTTCAACCGCAGCGGCACGCTGGTGGACGTGGCCTTGCGAGAATCCTCCGGCCACACTCTGCTGGATGACGCGGCCATGACCATGCTGGCGCAAGCGGCACCCCTGCCGGAAGTACCCGCCACCATGCCCGGCGAGCGTTTCCGCTATGCACTGCCGGTTCGCTTCAACCTGCGCTGAGTTGCAGCACGCGCTGACCGACCGCACCGGATCGGTGCACGGAGACATCAAGGTGATCGGGGCAACCCGGGCCTGAGCCTTTTATTTGTCTGACATAAAAGGTTTTTACTGAAGTTTTCGGGGATGGCACAGTCCCTGCTTTGTTTACCGCAGCAACCACCCTGGCAGCAACGACATTGGCCAGGGCCGGTTCTCAGATCACCCGACTACCAGACAACGGCGTCTGCTTCGTACTTGCCCCGGCAAGCTACGGAGCGACGCCTTTTTTTGTGCCAGAGGAAAATTCTATGTCCTACATCCTACCTTCCGAATTCACCACTAAAATGGTGGACGCAGGCGAGTCGAAAATCTACATGGCCACCCGGGACGTGCTGATTCGCGCCTTCATGGCCGGTGCCATTCTTGCTTTGGCCGCAGTGTTCGCGATTACCGTCGCCGTCCAGACCGGCAGCCCGCTGGTGGGTGCCATGCTGTTTCCCGTGGGCTTCTGCATGCTCTACCTGATGGGTTTTGACCTGTTGACCGGCGTGTTCATGCTCACCCCCCTGGCCCTGCTGGACAAGCGCCCGGGCGTGACCCCCAAAGCCATTCTGCGTAACTGGGGCTGGGTGTTTCTCGGCAACTTCGGCGGCGCATTGACCGTTGCCCTGATCATGGCGTTTGTTTTTACCTACGGATTCAACACCGACCCCGGTGCGGTGGGTGACAAAATCGCCAGTGTCGGCAAGGAGCGCACCCTGGGGTACGCCGAATACGGTGTCGCCGGCTGGCTGACCATTTTCCTGCGGGGCATGCTGTGCAACTGGATGGTCTCCATGGGCGTAGTGGGCGCGATGATCTCCACCACCGTACCGGGCAAGGTGCTGGCCATGTGGATGCCCATCATGCTGTTCTTCTACATGGGCTTCGAGCATTCCATCGTCAATATGTTCCTGTTCCCCTTCGCCATCATGATGGGCGGCGAATTCTCGGTGATGGATTACTTCGTCTGGAACGAAATCCCCACCGTGCTGGGCAACCTGGTTGGCGGGCTCTCGTTCACCGGCCTGACACTCTACGCCACCCACGTGCGCACAGCCCCCAAGCGCATGGCCCACGCCAGCTGATACGCCAATCATGACGGACGCCCTGTCCATCACCTGCGGCCAGCACTCGGAGGCTGGCCGCAAACCGGTGAACCAGGATTTTCATGGCGTGCTGGTTCCCGAAAACCATCAGCTCCGCAGCAAGGGCATTGCGGTGGCCATCGCAGACGGAATCAGCTCCAGCAACGTCAGTCAGGTCGCCAGTGAATCCGCGGTGGCGGGTTTCCTCAGTGATTACTTTTCGACCCCGGACAGCTGGTCGGTCAAACAGTCGGCCCAGCGGGTGTTACGGGCCACCAACGCCTGGCTGCACGCCCAGACCCGCCAGAGCCAGTACCGCTACGACCGCGACCGCGGCTATGTCTGCACCCTGAGCGTAATGGTGCTGAAATCCGCCACCGCCCATCTGTTCCACATTGGTGATGCGCGCATCTACCGGGTTCATGACGGCAGCCTGGAACAGCTCACCACGGACCACCGGCTCTGGTTGTCGGCGGATGAAAGCTGTCTGACCCGTGCGCTGGGCATCGGCCATCAGCTGGATATCGACTATCTGAGCCTGCCCATTCAGGCCGGAGACACCTTTCTGCTGACCACCGACGGCGTTCACGAACACCTGAGCGAGCGGGACATGGCCACCATTATCTGTGGAGCCGGCAGTGATCTGACCGTAGCCGCGCAAATGCTGGCCGCCAAAGCGCTGGAGCAGGGCAGCGAGGATAATCTCACTGCCCAGATCATCCGCATCGACTCGGTTCCCCGCGAACGCGACAGCAGTGAGCTTCACCGGCAGCTGGGTGATCTGCCGTTTGCCCCGGAACTGTCGCCGGGCCAGACCCTCGACGGCTATCGGATTGTGCGGCAGATCCACGCCAGCAGCCGCAGCCATGTCTACCAGGCGGTGGATGAAGCCAGCCAGCGACCGGTGGCGCTGAAAGTGCCGTCCATGGAGCTGCGTGACAACCCGCGCTATCTGGAGCAGTTTCTGGCCGAGCAGTGGATTGCCGAGCGGGTTCGCAATCCCCACGTTGTTCGTCCTTTCGCGTCGGCCCACCCGCCAAGTTACCTGTATCTCGCCACCGAGTTTGTTGAGGGCACCACCCTGCGGCAGTGGATGCTGGATAACCCGGCACCGGATCTGAATCGGGTACGGGACCTGATTGAGCAGATCGGTAAAGGCCTGCGGGCCTTTCACCGGCTGGAAATGGTGCACCAGGATCTGAAACCCGAGAACGTTCTGCTCGATGCCCATGGCACCGTGACGCTGATCGACTTCGGTGCCACGCGGGTGGCGGGCCTGCAGGAGATCGACGGTCACGATGAAACCACGCATCCCCGGGGTGCGGCGCTGTACAGTGCGCCGGAAACGTTTCTGGGAGAGGCCGGCAGTTGGTCGGCGGACCTGTTTTCCCTCGGCGTTATTGCCTATCAGATGCTGACCGGACGCCTGCCCTACGAGGCCGACGTGCCAAAACTGTCTGATCGGCGCCAGCTGCGCAAGCTCGGTTACCGGCCAGCCCGGCTCTACCGCCATGACGTGCCTGCCTGGGTGGACGACGCCATCGAGCGGGCCGTGCACCCTGAGCCCCACAAACGCTACCCGGCGTTGTCCGAGTTCCTGTTTGATCTGCGCCACCCCAACCCCGGCTGGCGCAGCAGGCATCGGCCGCCGCTGATCGAGCGCCACCCGGTGGTGTTCTGGCAGGGCGTTTCCGCCGTGTTGCTGCTGGCGCTACTGGCCTCCCTCGCCTTGCGCTGACGGCATCCGCAAGGCTTGGCCACTGACGGGCAATTTGTTGCCCACCCAGCAAACTCTCGCCCGCCCCGAAGCAATGTCTTGCCTCAGCACAGCCTGCCACACGACCGGAAAAACCCTACTCACTGTTTTTTATAGCATTTCTTGAACTGGCACAGCTCTTGTAATTACTCAGGTCGTCCAGGGAAGAGCCCGGGGACATTACTCACTCACACGTCATGGAGCAGACTATGCCAACTCCTTGTTATATCAGCATCGAAGGCCAAACCCAGGGAAACATCACTGCGGGCGCATTCACGTCCGATTCCGTCGGCAACATCTACGTTGAAGGCCACGAAGACGAAGTACTGGTCCAGGAATTCAGCCACGTTGTAACCGTTCCGACGGATCCCCAGTCCGGTCAGCCTGCTGGTCAGCGCGTTCACAAGCCGTTCAAGTTCACCGCGGCCCTGAACAAAGCCACCCCGCTGATGTACAACGCCCTGGCTTCCGGTGAAATGCTGCCGAAAGTTGAAATGAAGTGGTACCGCACCTCTGTTGAAGGCAAGCAGGAGCATTTCTTCTCGACCATTCTGGAAGACGCCACCATCATCAACATCGACTGCAAGATGCCCCACTGCCAGGATCCGGCCAAGGCCGAGTTCACCCAGCTGGTGGAAGTATCTGTAGCCTACCGTAAGGTAACCTGGGAGCACGCCGTTGCCGGCACTTCCGGTGCTGACGACTGGCGTTCGCCGTTCGAGGCGTAATCGCTGCCGAACGTTGCCAGACCAACGGCCAGCTTATGCTGGCCGTTGTTGTTTTTACCCGGCCCCCAACTGACGGTATCATCTACGCCACACGCTTGAATTTTGAGCCCTCCTGGTTGTAGCGGATTGACGATGCCCGAACAGAACACCGCACGTGCCATTGGCACCTTGATGTGCGACACCACCCTACAGGTTCTCTGGGCACCGGCAGAGCCCCGGATACAAAAGCAGTCCAGAGCCACCTCGCTGCATTGCCGTGTCGGCTCAGGCCAGGCCACCTACCATCGCTTTGATCCTCGCGAAAAACAGCACCAGATCACCTATGGGGTGCGCATGATCATCGCCAAACATCAGGCCCAGTCTGCGTCTGGCTGGTTGTCCGGACGGGAGATCCAGCAGCGGGGGTATTTTGGCGGCGAGTTGACCACACTGAACCTGCTGGCACACACCTGTTGCCACGAGTTTGCCCACCTGTTGCAACACAGCGCGGGCAAGCGCTTTCGCGGCTCGGTGCACAACCGGCACTTCTACGAGATTCTGGATCAGTTGCACGCCAGCGGAGGTGCCGCGGCCACGCGGGATGATTTGCAGCATCGCGCACGTGCCGCGGGAATCGAATTGCCCCATCAGCGCTTTGAAGGGGTTCGCCCGCAGCAACTGATGGCCAACTGGCAGGTGGGCGACCGCGTTCAGTTCGGCAACGGTCGCCGCCGGCACTGCGGTGACATCATCCGGGTGAACCGCAAAACCTGCACCGTGGAGGGCACCGGCCCGTCACGGGGCCTGCGCTACCGGGTGC
>JAEPMM010000006.1 GCA_017643965.1 Marinobacter sp. | reverse complement strand
GGAAAAGGCGGCAGCCGGCAACCGCCACTGGCAGCAAGCGCAGCTGTTGGTCACCAGCGCCTACCAGGACTGGCCGGGCTCCTGGCCACGGCAGGTGATCAGCGACCGGCACATGGCGCAACTGGCGGACACCAAAACCCCCCAGGGCATCCTCGCGGTGGTGCCCCTGCCGCCACCGGCTGGCACCGGCGCAACGGCCGCGGACAAAGCCGTCTACCTGCATGAGGTTCAGGGCCCCGGCAACCTGGGCACCATTCTGCGCACCCTGGCCTGGTTTGGCGGATTCCGTTGCCTGCTCAGCCCCGGCAGCGTGGATCCCTACAACCCGAAAGTGGTGCGTGCCAGCATGGGTGCCCTTTTCCATGTACCGGTGGAGACCGACGTCAGCCTGGACACCCTGGCCAGCCGTTACCCCCGGATTGCCTGCCTGGATATCGGCGGCGACGCGATCACCAGCGCGGATTTCCAGAGCCACGACTGCTATCTGTTCGGCAATGAAGCCCGTGGCGTTCCCGGCGAAGCGCTCACAGAACTCGGCGCCCGACGTTTTACCATCCCCGGCGCTGCCGCCATTGAGTCGCTGAACCTGGCGTCTGCCGTCAACATGGCCGTGTATGAGCTGAACCGGGGCTAGAGTCTTTACCGCCACTCATGGGCGCCCCACCAGGGCCTCTATGGCCCCGAAACCCTGCTCGCACCCGCCCAGATAGCCGCCACCGAACAGGTTGTAATGATTCAGGTAGTGGTAAAGGTTATAAACACTGCGCTTGAGCGGATACACGTCGGTGCGGCGATTGCGCCGATCGTAGGCGTCGTAGAACGCCTGGCCAAAGCCGCCGAACATCTCGGTCATGGCGAGGTCGGCTTCACGGTCACCGCGGTAGGCGGCCGGGTCGATCAGCCACGGCTGATGACGATCGAACAGCACGTTGCCGCTCCACAGATCGCCATGCAAAAGGCTGGGGTGTTCGCAATGACGGTCCAGCCACTGCGCCAGGCGGTCGCCACAGGCATCCAGCGTCTTCTGAAACTCACCTCGCAGCGCATCGCTTTTGATTCTGCCGACCTGATAACCCAGGCGATGCTCCACGAAAAAATCACCCCATGACGACGACCCGATATTGGGCTGGGGAGACAGCCCGATGTAGTTGTCTATCGGCCCGCCGTACTGGTCCTGAGCCAGGGCGTGCAGCCGCGCGAGGCCGTCACCGAGCAGGTTCAGGGTTGCGGCAGAGGCCGGGGCGGCGTCGATGCGGGTCAGGGTCAGCCGGTCGTGATCCACTGCCACTGTTTCAGGAATCCGGATCTCCCGCACCCCGGCTTGCGCCAAGCCGGCCCGGAGCGCTTCAAGCCCCTCGGCTTCCCGCAGCAGGGTATCGCGAAAAGGCGTGTGGTTGTGTTTGATGAAGTGAGACATAACTCGTCAGGCTTCCCCAATGACCCGGTCTGCCGCCGATGGCTCCAGCATCGAAAAGTCCACCTCGTCCATGGAATCGGCCAGGTAGTCCAGCAGTGCCCTCACCGCCGGCAACAAACCGCGGCGCGAGGGGAACACGGCGTGGAGAATTCCGCCTCTGGGCTGCCATCCGGGCAGGACGTTGATCAACCGCCCCTCCACCAGATCCCGCCCCCCGACGATCAGGGGCATGCGGACCACGCCCAGGCCTTCGAGCGCCGCCTGCCGCAAGGTGAAGACATCGTCGGTCACCAGCCTGGGCGCATGATGTACCTGGGCAACCGCACTGTCCGGGCCGTCCAGACACCACACGTGTTTGCCGTCCGGCTGCTCAAAATCCAGGCTGGGCAGGCTGGCCAGGTCCGAGGGGCTTTCAGGTTTGGCGCGGTGAGCGAAAAAGTCCCGGGACGCCATCAGGCATTGCGGACTCTTTGACAGCACTTTCATGGTCAGCCCGCTGTCTTCCAGGGGCGGGAAGCGAATCCGCAGCGCCAGATCAAGCCCCTCCTTGAGCACATCGACGCGGCGGCTGGTGGCATCAATTTCGACCTTGACCTCGGGATACTCCGCCATAAACCGCACCAGCAACTGACCCACGTGAAAATAGATCAGCCCCGTCGGACAACTCAGCTTCACCACCCCCCGGGGCTCGGCCCGGGCCTGGTCGATCACTTCCTGCGCCGCCTCTGCTTCGGTCAGCATGGCCACACAATGGCGATAGTAATCCTGCCCCAGCTCGGTGACGGTGAAGCGCCGGGTGGAACGGTTCACCAGCCGGGTGTCCAGGCGATCCTCCAGTACCGCCAGCCGGCGGCTCAGTTTGGATTTCGGCACGCCCAGCGCCCGGCCAGCGGGGGCAAAGCCGCCGTGATTGACCACCTGCACAAAGTAATAAAGGTCGTTGAGGTCCTGCATGCTTTATCGTCCTGAAAATAGAACACTGAGTATAGATTTTACCGCCTACCCGGACCAGAGATCCCCATCTATGCTGAATATATTGCATCGGCACAGCGCCGACGGAACTGGATGGGAGATCGCAATGAAAAAGATTCTGGCAACCTACAGCCCGCCCCGTGGTCACTGGGTGGGAAACGGATTTCCGGTGCGCTCGCTGTTCTCCTACGACCGCATGGGTGCCGGCAACATCAGCCCGTTCCTGTTGCTCGACTACGCCGGACCGGCGCACTTCACGCCGGCAAGCCATCGGCGCGGCGTCGGCCAGCACCCCCATAAGGGCTTCGAAACCGTCACCCTGGTCTACCAGGGCGAGCTGGAGCATCGCGACTCCACCGGCAGTGGTGGGCTGATTGGTGAGGGCGACGTGCAGTGGATGACCGCCGGCGCAGGCATCGTGCACGAGGAATTTCACTCCCCGGCCTTCAGCGCGCGCGGCGGTGCTCTGGAAATGGTCCAGCTCTGGGTCAACCTGCCGGCCCGTGACAAGAGTGCCGAGCCGGCCTATCAGACCCTGTTGGACAAGGATATTCCGATGGTTTCCCTGGACCATCTGAATGGCCAGTTGCGGGTGATCGCGGGTGATTATCTGGGCCATCGCGGCCCCGCCCAGACCTTCACATCGCTCAACGTCTGGGATGTCACCCTCGAGGCCGGGGCTGAAACCTCGCTGGCTTTGCCGGAGGGCCACACGGCTTTTCTGGCGGTGCTCAAAGGCACGGTTCAGGTCAACGGAACCACGGTTCTTCGCGACGCCGAACTGGTCAGTTTTGACCGCCAGGGTACCGACATCCAGTTGATGGCCAACAACAGTGCCCGGCTCCTGGTACTCAGTGGCGAACCCATCAACGAACCGGTTGTGGGGCATGGCCCCTTTGTCATGAACACAGCCGATGAAATTCAGGAAGCCATCCGTGACTTCCAGAACGGCAGGTTTGGCGAACTGGAGCGACAGTAACCGCAGAATCCGCCGGCAAGACCCTGGCGGTTTCCGCCAGGCACCTCAAAACAGACGTAAAAAAGGAGAATAACCATGGCGTTCAAATACAACCGACTGAACAAGGACGATGTGGCCCTGCTGATGGTCGACCACCAGTCCGGCCTGTTGTCACTGGTGCGGGATTTCTCGCCGGATGACTTCAAGAACAACGTGCTGGCGTTGGCGGACATTGCCAAGTTCTTCAACATTCCGACCATACTGACCACCAGTTTCGAAGATGGCCCGAATGGCCCGATGGTACCGGAACTGAAGGAAATGTTTCCCGACGCGCCTTATTTCGCCCGCCCGGGCCAGATCAATGCGTGGGACAACGAAGAGTTTGTTAACGCCGTCAAGGCCACGGGCAAGAAACAGCTGCTGATTGCCGGGGTGGTGACCGATGTGTGCGTGGCCTTCCCGACCCTGTCTGCGCTGGAAGAAGGCTACGAAGTCTTCGTGGTGACTGATGCCTCCGGCACCTTCAACCTGACCACACGGGACGCTGCCTGGAGCCGCATGGAGCAGGCCGGCGCCCAGCTGATGAACTGGTTCAATGTCGGCTGTGAGCTGCACCGCGACTGGCGCAATGACATCGAGGGCTTTGGTGGCATCCTGGCCAAGCACCTGCCCCACTACGCCAACCTGATCCAAAGCTATACCGCCCAGAAGGGCTGACCCTCAGCCATCCTGCCCACACGCTCGGTGGGCAGGATGGCCGTATTGCCCCGGGCACCCCCACGCCCCCGAACCTCCCCGCTGTCACAAAAGAGTCATTCCGCGCCGCTAGGCTTGGTTGATATTCATGGCGCCGGCAATTCATCAAGCCTGCCTTGCGCCCTGACGTCTGGAAGCCTTCATGCGCATAACCTTTCTCGGCACCGGTGCGGCCGGTGGCGTACCGCTTTACGGCTGCAGGTGCGAAGCCTGTGCTCTGGCCAAGGAGAATCCGGCGCTCAGGCGGGCACCCTGTTCCGCTCTGATCGAAGCGGGAGACACCCGCATTCTGATCGATGGCGGCCTGATGGATCTGCACACCCGCTTTGCTCCCGGTAAACTAGACGCCATTCTGCTGACCCACTTTCACCCCGACCATGTGCAGGGGCTGTTTCACCTGCGCTGGGGCAAAGGCGACCGTATCCCGGTGTTCATCCCCCCCGACCCCGACGGCTGCGCCGACCTGTTCCGGCATCCCGGCATTCTGGACTTCTTGCCCCAAACCGCGTTATCGGCCTTTGCCATCGGGCCTCTGAGAATCACCCCGGTGCCGTTGATCCACTCGAAGCCCACCTTCGGTTATGTGTTCGAGTGCGCGAGCGGTTCGTCGTTCGCCTACCTGACCGACACCCGCGGCTTACCCCAGGACACCGAAAGCTTTCTGAAAACCGTGAAACCCGGCGGGCTTGCGATCGACTGTTCGTTCCCCCCGTCCGATCAACCCCGCGGCCACAACGACTGGCCGCGGGCGCTGAAATGCATTGAGGCAGTGAGTCCCGGGCGGGCATGGCTGATCCACCTCAGTCACGAACTGGACCAATGGCGGCTGACCACCAGGCCCGAGCTGCCGGCAACCGTCACGGTGGCCAACGACGGCGAACGGGTGGATCTGTGAACGAGGCAGCGCTGGCGCTCACCGCCTCGGTGGTCATGCACGTGGCCTGGAATCTGCTGGCCCGACACCAGCCCGCCAACACCTTTGCCCTATGGTGGGCCCTCGGCGCTCATTTGCTGATTCTGGGCCTGTGGGGCCTGCCCACCCTGATTGCCGACACCCGGTGGACGGCGGAATTTGCCGCGCTGCTGGCCCTGTCAGCTGCGGCCAACGGCGTGTACTTCGTTGCCCTGCGCCGCGCCTACAGCCATGCCCCGGTGGCTCTGGTGTACCCCGTTGTGCGCAGTTCGCCACTGCTGATCGCGCTCTGGGGCATGTTGCTGTTTGGCGACAGCCTCTCGGCAATGGTGTGGGCCGGAATCGTTGTCAGCGTCGCCGGCCTGCTGCTGATGGCCAGCGGCGATCACCGGGGTGGCGAGGGCAAAGCCGTGCCATGGGCGCTGCTGGCCATGCTGGCCACCAGCGCTTATTCCGTCAGCGATAAGGCGGCCACCGTGTCAGTCGACAGTTTCCGCGGGCTGGTGGGCTTTGTCAGCGTCGGCTACCTGGTGGCCTGGCTGGCACTGGGTATTGAGCACCGCCGCACTCAGGGTCGCTGGCTGCCGGCCGCCCGCCCGGCCTGGTATGTGATTCTGGCCGGTGGCCTGTGCGTCGGCCTGGCTTACGCTCTGGTGATTCACGCCATGCGTTTCATGCCCGCCGCGGAGGCGGTCGCCTACACCAACGCCGGCATTGTGCTGGCGTGCCTGGCGTCCATTGTCGTCTTTCGGGAGCGCCAATTCTGGCAGCGCCGCCTCACCGGTGCCGGCATCATTCTCTCCGGCCTGATGCTGATGAGATTCGCCAGCTGACGCGAGTGCGCCCCGGCGCCCCCGTTTGCACCCGTTTCACGGCGCCGTCTTAAAACCTTCAACTGCCTGTCACCGGAGCGACATCGAACCGTCACACCCGCCACAGAGACTGTCTATACAAGTTGAATACACGACAGTGGAGGCGACCCATGGAGCCCGAGATCCAGATTCAAGGTCTGTCAAAAACCTTTGCCAAGAGCAAAGCCAACGACAAGGCTCTCAAGAACATCAATCTCTCGATTGAATCGGGCGAAATGGTTGCCCTGATCGGCCCCTCCGGTTCCGGCAAATCCACCTTGCTTCGTCACCTCGCCGGCCTCAGCTGTGGTGATGCCGACAACGGCGAAATCCGCGTGCTGGGGCAATCGGTGCAACGCAACGGGCGGCTGTCACCGGATGTCCGCAAAATCCGGGCACGCATCGGCTACATCTTTCAGCAATTCAACCTGGTGGGTCGCATGAAGGTACTGACCAACGTACTGACCGGCACCCTCGGCCGCGTCCCCGGCTGGCGTGGCTGCCTCGGACTGTTCAACGCCGAGGAGCGGGCCCTGGCACTGAAATGCCTGAACCGTGTCGGCATGGATGCCAAAGCAGACCAGCGCGCATCCTGCCTGTCGGGGGGCCAGCAGCAGCGCGTTGCCATCGCCCGCACCCTCACCCAGAAAGCCGAGGTGATTCTGGCGGACGAACCCATTGCGTCACTGGATCCCGAATCCGCCCGCTGGGTCATGGAAATTCTTGCCGACATCAACAGCGAGGACGGTCGCACGGTGGTGGTCACTCTCCATCAGGTGGATTACGCCCGCGAGTTCTGCCGCCGCGCCGTGGCATTGAAGGCGGGAGAGATTGTCTACGACGGACCCTCTGAGAACCTGACGCCAGCGCTGCTGGCCAGCATCTACGGCACCACCTCGTTCGACGTTGATGGCGAACCCGCCAGAAAACGGAAGGCGCCCGCGCCCAACAAAGGGTTTGCCCTGGCACCCGCCAGCTGACCCGGATCACCGCCCAGCATGTCAACCACCACCCCAAAACCGAGGAAACAACCATGATCAAGCAATGGATTAGCCGCCTGACGCTGGCCGCCGCCGTCACCGTCGGCGCGACCGGCCTGCATGCAGAAGAGCAGAAAACGCTCAACTTCGGCATCATTTCAACCGAATCCTCCAGCAACCTGAAGAACGTCTGGGAACCGTTCCTGGAAGACATGTCCGCAAAGCTGGATATGGAAGTGAAGGGGTTCTTCGCACCGGATTACGCCGGCATCATCCAGGGCATGCGCTTCGACAAGGTCGACATTGCCTGGTACGGCAACAAGTCCGCCATGGAAGCGGTTGACCGTGCCGGCGGTGAAGTGGTGGTACAGACCGTCGCCGCCGATGGCTCCCCGGGTTACTGGAGCCTGATGATTGTCCATAAGGATGCCGACCACCTGAACTCCGTTGAGGATGTGCTGGCCAACGCCAAGGACCTTACCTTCGGCAACGGTGATCCCAATTCCACTTCCGGCTTCCTGGTACCGAGCTACTACATCTTCGCCAAAAACGGCGTTACGCCCAAGGAAGCCTTCAAACGCACCCTGAACTCCAGCCATGAAACCAACGCCATGGCGGTGGCAAACAAGCAGGTAGACGTGGCCACCTTCAATACCGAAAGCATGGAACGCCTGGAGATCAACTTCCCGGACAAGGCAGACAACCTCAAGGTGATCTGGAAATCGCCGCTGATCCCGTCCGACCCGCTGGTCTGGCGCGAGAACCTGCCGGCGCAAACCAAGCAGAAGGTTTACGACTTCCTGATGACCTACGGCACCACCGGCGATGAGAAAGAGCTGAAAATCCTCGCCGACCTGCAGTGGGCCCCGTTCCGCGCTTCCAGCAACGATCAGCTGATTCCTATCCGTCAGCTCGAACTGTTCAAGCAGAAAGCGGCAATCGAGAACGACGACAACTATTCCGCGCAGGAAAAGAGCCAGAAGCTGGCGGAAATTGAAGCCCAGCTGGCCGGCCTTGATCGTCGCCTGGCGGCACTTGACGCCGCGCGCGAAGAGTCCAACTGACAGGGCCAGGGGCTGGCTGTAATCGCCAGCCCCTCTCCCGGCCGGGACCGACCCCGGCAACTCCAGATGTAATCGCGACAGGCCAATCTCATGCAGAGCGCTTCAACACATTCGAACCTTCCCGCCGGCCAGACCAGTCTGCTCTCGCGGAACTGGACCAGCCTGCTGGGCTGGGGTATCGCCTGCGCCGTACTGGCGTGGTCCTGGGGTGGCGCGGAAATGAACCCGGCGGCCCTGTTCGCCGACGGCAATAACATGGCCGTGTTTGCCGCCGATTTCTTCCCCCCGAACTTTCACGACTGGCGGCTGTATCTGAGCGAGATGGTCATCACCGTCCAGATTGCGGTCTGGGGCACGGTGATGGCGGTGATTCTGGCCATTCCCTTCGGAATCATGTCATCGGAGAACCTGGTGCCCTGGTGGGTCTGCCAACCGGTGCGCCGCCTGATGGATTCGTTCCGCGCCATCAACGAAATGGTGTTTGCCATGCTGTTTGTGGTGGCGGTGGGGCTGGGACCGTTCGCCGGGGTGATGGCACTGTTCATCCATACCACCGGGGTGCTGGCAAAACTGTTTTCCGAAGCCGTGGAAGCCATTGATCCGGGGCCGGTGGAGGGTGTTCGCGCGACCGGCGCCAGCAGCCTTCAGGAAATCATTTACGGGGTCATTCCCCAGGTTCTGCCGCTGTGGATTTCCTATTCGCTGTACCGCTTCGAATCCAATGTTCGCTCAGCCACCGTGGTCGGCATGGTGGGTGCCGGAGGCATCGGCGTGATCCTCTGGGAGAGCATGCGCGGCTTCCAGTTTGCCCAGACCTGCGCGGTGATGATCATCATCATCCTGGTGGTGACGTCGCTGGACATTGCATCCCAGTACATTCGCAAACGCTTTATCTGAGGCCCACCCGCCTCTGACCCGGACGGAGTGATCCGGGGCCCCGCCCAGGCGGGGTTTTTCATCCACCAACTTGTCTATACAAGAGGACACCCGATGGCTGTATACCAAGACGTCGCACGGATCCTGGAACAGGAGATCCGCGAAAACCTGGTCAGCGGGGATTACCTGCCATCCGAGGCAGAGCTGGCCCGGCGTTTCTCGATCAATCGCCATACCCTGCGACGGGCGGTGGATCAGCTGGTGGACGCCGGCATGCTGCTGCGCCAGCAGGGCAAGGGCACCCTCGTGGTGGAGCATGCCCTGGAGTACAACATCGGCGCCAGGGCACGTTTCAGTGAAGCCCTGGAAGCCATGGGCCATACCCCCGTCAGCGAGGTCATCGGGCGCCGGGTGCTGGTGGCCGACGAACGCTTTGCGCGGGCAAGCGGGATGCCAGCCGGCACGCCGATCCTGCAGGTGGACACCCTGCGCAGCGTGAAGGGCAAGCCGGTCAACCTGATCAGTCACTACCTGCGGCGTGAGGCTTTTCCCGGCCTGGAAACCGACTATCGCGGCGGCTCCCTGCACGCCCACATAGAACAGCATCACGGCATCAAACTGGTGCGCAAGCAGGCGCTGATCAGCACCACCCTGCCCGGCAAGCGTGACGCCGAGCTGCTGCAGTATCCCCGCCACATGCCGGTGCTGGTGGTGAAGTCCAACAACGTCCGAAGCGGCACAGACGAGGTGCTTGAGTACAGCCTGTCCCGCGGCCGTGCCGACTGTTTCGAGTTCCGGGTCCAGCCCGGGATCACCGATTTACCCGACGGAGAACCCACACCATGACCAAGGCCAACGCATTTTCCCGGACTGCCGATGCTTCGCCCGACACCAACCCGGACCAGACCGACCGTCAGTTCTGGATGTCGGTGCTGGCCCGGGCCGACCTGAGTGACCTCGAGTCCTACTGGCAAACCCTCTCGCCAGCGCCGGAATACCGGCACCTGCGCAAACCGGAAATCGGCATGGCCATGGTGCGCGGCCGCGCCGGCGGCACCGGTTCACCGTTCAATCTCGGCGAAGTCACCCTGACCCGGTGTGTGGTGGAGCTGGATGCCGGCGTACAGGGCTTTGGTTACGTCACCGGTCGCAGCCGGCGCCACGCCGAACTGTCCGCGCTGTTCGACGGCCTGATGCAGCAGCACAGCGCTCTCCACGGCCCCGCCCTGATCCAGCCGCTGCACCAGCAATGGCTGGCACGCCGCGAGCAGGTCTCGCGCAAGGCGGCGGCCACCAAAGTGAACTTCATGACCATGGTAAGAGGGAGCTGACCGATGACCACCCCCAACCAGACCCGGACCCCGAAGACGCCCGCCCTGTCTCTGACGGGGCTCTGTGGCGGATTCGACGACCCGGTGCAGCAGTCGCAACAGGTCTTTCGCCGCGCACTGACCGCGCTGTCGGAGCCCGGAACACTGCAGACGCTGCCGGCGGCTGACGCGCCCACCGGCATCCATCCGGCCGCCTACCAGTTGTGCCTGGCGCTGCTGGATGCGGAGACGCCTTTGTGGATCGCACCGGCGTTGAAATCGGAAGCCCTGGTCAGCGCCCTGCGTTTTCACTGTGGCTGCCGGATTGTCGACGACCCGGGTCGGGCCGAATTTGCGCTGATCTCGCCGGACATCGACGGTGAACTGACCCGGTTTGCCCAGGGCAGCCACGAGTACCCGGACCGCTCCACCACCCTGATTGTCCAGGTCGGGAGCCTGGAAGCCACCGCAGACTGGACCCTGAGCGGCCCGGGCATTGATGGCACGCGCAAGGTCGGGATCACCGGCCTGGACCCACGTTGGCCCGGCATGTTGGCGGACAACCATCGCCGCTTCCCCTGTGGCGTCGACATTCTGTTTACCGCGGGAAGCGTCCTGATGGGGCTGCCGCGCACCACCCGAGTGGAGATATAACCATGTACGTAGCTGTCAAAGGGGGCGAACAAGCCATCGACCAGGCCCACAGCTGGCTCGACGAAACACGTCGCGGTGATACCTCGCTACCGGAGCTCAGTGTCGAGCAGATTCGCCAGCAAATGGGGATGGCGGTGGATCGGGTGATGACCGAGGGCTCGCTGTACGATCCGGAACTTGCCGCCCTGGCCCTCAAGCAGGCCAGTGGCGACGTCATCGAGGCCATCTTCCTGCTGCGCGCCTACCGGACCACGCTGCCACGCTTTCTGGCGTCCTGCCCGGTGGAAACCGACCGGATGGCGATCCGCCGCCGCATTTCCGCGGCGTACAAGGACCTGCCCGGCGGTCAGATACTCGGCCCTACCTACGACTACACCCACCGTTTGCTGGACTTTACCCTGCTGGCCAACGGCGAACGGGCAACGACGCCGCCGGCGGACGACACCGTCGAGAACTGCCCGCGGGTGCTGGACTTTCTCAACAGCGAGGGGCTGATCGAGAGCCCACAGGGGCAGGATGAGCACAAGCCATCGGGCACGATGGAGGCGCCGGACGCTCCGGCGGATCTGACCCGCCAGCCAATGGACTACCCCGCTGACCGGGACCTGCGCCTGCAAGCCCTGGCCCGCGGCGACGAGGGCTTCCTGCTGGCACTGGCCTATTCCACCCAGCGCGGCTACGGCCGCAACCACCCGTTCGCCGGCGAGATCCGCCAGGGTGAGGTGGCGGTGGAGATTGTGCCCGAGGAGCTGGGCTTTGCCGTGATCGCCGGCGACATCCAGGTGACCGAGTGCGACATGATCAACCAGTTCAGCGGCACGGAAACCGAAGCCCCCCGATTTACCCGTGGTTACGGCCTGGCGTTCGGCAACGCCGAGCGCAAGGCGCTGGCCATGGCTCTGGTGGACCGGGCGTTGCGGGCGCGGGAACTCGGTGAGGATATCGTCTCACCGGCACAGGACGAGGAGTTCGTACTCGCCCACTGCGACAACCTGGATTCCTCGGGTTTTGTGTCGCACCTGAAGCTGCCCCACTACGTGGATTTCCAGTCGGAGCTGGTGCTGCTGAGGCGCCTGCGCAAAGAGTTTGAACAACGCCGGGAGGCCAATCAGCCATGACCACCGCATTCCCTGACCAGACCACGGACACGCCGGCGGACGCCACCGGCTACAACTTCGCCTATCTGGATGAACAGACCAAGCGCATGATCCGCCGCTGTCTGCTGAAAGCCGTGGCCGTGCCGGGCTACCAGGTGCCCTTCGGTGGCCGCGAAATGCCCCTGCCCTACGGCTGGGGTACCGGTGGCATGCAGGTCACCGCAACGGTGATCGGCAGTGACGATGTGCTCAAGGTCATCGACCAGGGTGCCGACGACACCACCAATGCCGTCAGCATCCGGCGCTTTTTCGCCCGCACCGCGGGCGTCGCCACCACCGAATCCACCCCGCAGGCCAGCGTTATTCAGACCCGTCACCGGATACCGGAAACCCCGCTGAGCCGGGGTCAGATCCTGGTGTATCAGGTACCGATCCCGGAACCCCTGCGCTTCATTGAACCCCGGGAAACCGAAACCCGGAAGATGCATGCCCTGCAGGAATACGGGGTGATGCACGTGAAACTGTATGAAGACATCGCCCGCTTCGGGCACATCGCCACCACCTACGCCTACCCGGTCAAGGTCAACGGCCACTATGTGATGGACCCCTCACCCATCCCCAAGTTCGATAACCCCAAGATGCATGGTTGCCCGGCGCTGCAACTGTTCGGCGCCGGCCGGGAAAAACGCATTTATGCCATCCCGCCGTTTACCCGGGTCGAGAGCCTGGACTTCGAGGACCACCCGTTCGAGGTGCAGGGCTGGGATCAGACCTGCGAGTTCTGTGGCTCGGACCACTCTTTCCTTGATGAGGTGGTGATCGACGACTACGGCGGGCGCATCTTCATCTGCTCTGACACCGACTATTGCAACCAGCGCCTCGATGCCGATGCGCGTAAGGAGGCCGTATGACCGACACCGCTTTGGCTGTGTCCCGGGAGGCACCGGCAGAACCGCTACTGACCGTGAGCAACCTGCGCAAGCTCTACGCCCCCGGCAAGGGCGTGGACGGCGTTGACTTCGAGCTCTGGCCCGGCGAGGTGCTGGGCATTGTCGGCGAGTCCGGCTCGGGCAAAACCACCTTGCTGCAGTGCCTTTCCGGCATGCTGACCCCCGACTCCGGACACGTCAGCTACAGCAGCACACAGGGCGACAGGCTCGATCTCTATGGCATCAGCGAAAGCCAGCGCCGCCAGCTGTTGCGCACCGAGTGGGGCATCGTGCACCAGCACCCCAGAGACGGTCTGCGGATGGGCGTCAGCGCCGGCGCCAACATCGGCGAGCGGCTGATGGCCATCGGCGAGCGCCACTACGGCACCCTGCGTGCGACCGGAGAAACCTGGCTGCGGGAAGTGGAAATCGACACCGCCCGCATCGACGACCTGCCCCGCACTTTTTCCGGGGGCATGCAGCAACGCCTGCAGATTGCCCGCAACCTGGTCACCCGGCCGCGGCTGATTTTCATGGACGAACCGACCGGCGGGCTGGACGTGTCCGTGCAGGCCCGCCTGCTGGACATGCTGCGCAACCTGGTGGTGGACCTGGGGCTGTCGGTGGTGCTGGTCACCCACGACCTTGCCGTTGCCCGCCTGCTTTCCCACCGGCTGATGGTCATGCGGGGCGGCAAGGTCATCGAGCAGGGCCTGACCGATCAGATTCTGGACGACCCTCAACACCCCTACAGCCAGCTGCTGGTGTCTTCGGTGCTGACTCCATGACACCCAACGCTGCACGAACCGGAGAACGGCCATGACTGTCATGATCCAGGTTAACGACCTGAACAAACGATTCACCCTGCATAATCAGGGTGGCGTCTCTTACCCAGTGCTCACCGATATTTCTTTCGAAGTCAGCGCCGGCGAGTGCGTGGTGCTCGACGGCCGCTCCGGCTCCGGCAAGAGCACACTGTTGCGCTCGCTCTACGCCAATTACAAACCCCAGTCCGGCCAGCTTCATGTCCGCCACGACGGTGAGCTGGTGGACCTGGTCACGGCGACACCAAGGAAGATCCTCACCATCCGCCGACAAACCCTGGGCTATGTCAGCCAGTTTCTGCGGGTGATTCCCCGGGTATCCACCCTGGAGGTGGTGATGGAACCTTTGCGTGCTCTGGGCGTGGATCGGGACACCTGCCGCGAAAAAGCCTCCGGGCTGCTGCGCCAGCTGAACATTCCCGAAACCCTCTGGCACCTGGCGCCCTCGACCTTTTCCGGTGGCGAGCAACAGCGGGTCAATATCGCCCGCGGCTTCGTGGTGGACTACCCCATCCTGCTGCTTGACGAACCCACCGCCTCACTGGACGCAGACAACAGCGCCGTGGTGGTATCGCTGATCCAGCAGGCGCGGGAACGCGGCGCAGCCGTGGTCGGCATCTTCCACGACGCCGGCCTGCGCGACCAGCTCGCGGACCGCCGCATCCCCCTGACCAGCCCTGCCAAGGAGAAAGCCGCATGAGCACTATGGATCTGACTCTCGAACGGCCGCAACTCGAGAACCGCGAACTGCTGCTCACCAACGCCCGCATCGTGACCGAGGACGACGTTTTCACCGGCACGCTGACCGTCCGCGACGGACTGATCAGTGCCATGGAACGCGGCAACACCGCGGTGCCCGGCGCCCGCGATTGCCAGCAGGCTTACCTGATTCCGGGCCTGGTGGAGTTGCACACCGACAATCTGGAGAAACATTTCTCACCGCGACCGGGGGTCATCTGGCCCAGCCATCCGGCGGTGCTGACCCACGATGCCCACATCGTGTCGTCCGGCATCACCACGGTGTTCGATGCTTTGTCCGTTGGCGATGTGGTGGATGACAGCAATCGCCTCGCCCACCTGCGAACCCTGATCGACGCCCTGGCCGACACCCACAAGGCCGGCCTGTTGCGGGCCGAGCACCTGTTGCACCTGCGCTGCGAGGTCAGCTTCGGTGAGACCCTGCAGCTGTTCGAAGATCTGGTGGATCATCCCCTGCTCCAGCTGGTGTCGGTGATTGACCACACCCCCGGGCAACGTCAGTTCGTGCGGGAAGACAAATACCGGCAGTACTACCAGGGCAAACACGGTCTCAGCGATGCGGAGATGGACACCTTCACCCGCAACCGCAAGGAATCCGCGCGCCTGCACAGCGACCGTAACCGCCGGGCCATCGTCGCCATCTGCCAGGCACGCAGCATCCCGCTGGCCAGCCACGATGATGCCACCCTGGAGCACGTCGCCGAATCCGCCGGATTCGGCATGACCATTGCGGAGTTCCCCACCACTCTGGAAGCGGCAAAGGCGTCTCACGACCACGGGCTGCGGGTTTTGATGGGCGCGCCCAACATTGTGCGTGGCGGCTCCCATTCCGGCAACATCGCCGCGGCCGAGCTGGCCACCGCAGGCGTGCTCGACATCCTGTCATCGGACTACTACCCCGCCAGCATGCTGGACGCAGCCTTCCGCCTGGCCCGCATGGAAGACAACAATTACGACCTGTCGAAGGCCATCGCCACGGTGACCGCCACCCCCGCACGCTGCGCCAATCTCCACGACCGGGGCGTGATCGAGCCCGGCAAACGGGCGGATCTGGTGCTGGTGGAATCCCGCGGGCAACTGCCGCTCATTCACAACGTCTGGCGACAGGGCGAGCGGGTTTACTGAGCCGCGCCCGGGGAGGTGAAAGTGTCAGAACTCCAGCACCAATCGGAAAACAGCGCCCGCCGCGGGCGCCTGTTTTACATCATGGGTGCATCGGGCGCCGGCAAGGACACCCTGCTGCGAGGGTGCCGGGAGCGCACCGGGGAGGCCCCCGGTCTGCTGGTGGCGCATCGTTACATCACCCGCACACCGGATGGCGGCACCGAGCATCATGTCTGGCTGTCAGACGCCGAATTCGAGCAACGGGTCACCCTGGGGGCCTTCGCAATGCATTGGTCCGCCAACGGATTCCGCTACGGCATCGGGCGGGAGATTGACCTCTGGCTGACCGGCGGCAGCCCGGTCCTGGTCAACGGTTCCCGTGGCTATCTTGACGCCGCGCGGGCGCGCTATGGCAGCACACTCATTCCGGTGCTGATCACTGTCGATCCGGACCAGCTGCAACGTCGACTGCGCCTGCGGGGCCGGGAAGACGACGAAGCCATCGCCGCTCGTCTCCGCCGTGCCCGCGAGCTGCAACAACAGCTGCCCCAAGACTGCCTGGTCATCGAGAACAATGGCGAGCCAGATACCGCCGTGGGGGAATTGTTGACAGCCATGACTACTCTGCAGCACAACGGCCCGACTGGCGCGCCCGCGACGCGGGCGCAACCCCGAATGGAGCCTTGGCATCAATGAAAATTTCATACCTGATGGATGTATCGCGGGGGAAAATCAGCCTCAGTGTTGCCACCGCACAGCGCCTGAACCGGATCTGGAAGGACTACCGGGTCTGGCTGGCTTCGGTCGCGATCGTCTTGCTGCTGGCCATGTTCGATCCTGAGCAAGCGCTGGATAGCGTCGTGTTTACGGCCGATGCACTCCTCCGGACGGCGCCTTTCCTCGTGCTTTCCATCGCCGTTGCCGCCTGGGCATCCGCAACCGGCGCCGACAACCTTATCGCACGCGCCTTCACCGGCGCTCCGGGCATGATGATCCTGATGGGGGCGATTGCGGGCGGCATTTCGCCGTTCTGCTCCTGCGGCGTGATACCCCTGATCGCGGCGTTGCTCGCCATGGGGGTACCGCTGTCCGCCGTGATGGCGTTCTGGCTGGCCTCTCCGGTGATGGATCCTTCCATGTTCGCGCTGACCACCGGCGTTCTGGGCCTCGAGTTTGCCATTGCTAAAACCCTGGCGGCGGTAGGGCTGGGCCTGTTCGGTGGCTGGGTCGCGCATCTGATCAGCCGTATCGGCGGCCTGGCGGAGCCTTTACGTGAGGGCATCGGCAACGGTGGCTGCGGCGGCAATAAAGTCCGCGCGCCGAAACCGGTGGTCTGGCGATTCTGGGCAGAACCTGAGCGCCGGGCACGATTCGGCCGTGAGGCGTCGAACATCACCCTGTTTCTGGCGAAGTGGCTGGTGCTGGCCTTCCTGCTGGAGAGCCTGATTCTGGCTTTCGTGCCGGTAGCGACCATCACTTCTGTTCTTGGGGGTGAAGGCATCGCCCCCATAGCCCTTGGCACCCTTGTCGGAGTGCCCGCCTACCTCAACGGCTATGCCGCCCTGCCGTTGGTCGGCGGCCTCATTGCCCAGGGCATGGCACCCGGCGCCGGGCTGGCCTTTCTGGTGGCCGGGGGCGTGACCTCGCTACCGGCCGCGTTGGCAGTCTGGGCGCTGGTAAAACCCAGGGTTTTTGTTCTCTACATCACGTTGGCTTTGATCGGCGCCTTTCTTTCCGGGTTACTGTTTCAACTCTGGAGCCTGGCATGACCACACTGACTGTCGATATTCTCAACCTGCAACCCGGCACCCTGCTGATGGCACCCGCCGGGATCACAACACCCCACGACTCGGTTGATTCAGCCAAAGTGGAAGGCGCCCGACTGGTAGAGGTGCTGCTGGAGCCGGAGTTAGGCCTGACCGCCCTGCTGCTTGAAGCTGAAGGGGCATCTGCGAGGATCGTTCATCAGGTTTCGCCCGCAGCTGACCGCACCTCGACGGTCGTCTACCCCGAAGTCGCACTGGCTCCCCGCCGCAACCGTTACACCGAGGCCTCACACGAGCTGGCTCTTGCCAGCCGCGAGATCGCTGCCGCAGCCGGAGGGGGCCTTGAGGGTATCAAGGCGCTGGTGGCCGAGGCAGAAACCCGGTTCACCTACGCGCATCCGGAAGTGCGGTTTAATGATGGTAGCGAGAGTGTTCCCTTTCTCGCCTGCGGTATGACCCCTGGCTCGTGCATCGACATCAACACCTACCTGATCGCCAGCCTGAGAGCGGCCGGCTTTGAGGCCGGCTATGTATACGGTTACTTTTTTCCCCGTGAACGTGATGGCCAGACCCACGACATGCACTGCTGGGTGATCACCCGATACCACGGCGAAATACTGGAGTGGGACGTCGCTCACCATATGAAGGCGGGGCTGGGCAACACCCGCCCTGGCCTGAACCCCCGTCCCGGTCACCGGATTGCAATCGGCCACTCGCTC
Organism: Marinobacter sp.; assembly: GCA_017643965.1. GTDB lineage: Bacteria > Pseudomonadota > Gammaproteobacteria > Pseudomonadales > Oleiphilaceae > Marinobacter. The sequence goes on along the minus strand of JAEPMM010000006.1, from coordinate 6,289 downwards.
GGCCACCGCTACCATACCGCCACAGGTCAGACCATTGATCTCAAGCTGCTCGCCGGCCCACTTGCGCTTTCAGCGTCAGGTTCCTGGGACAAATGTCAGCTTCGGGTCAGCTCCGCCCGCAAACCCTAACCGCAAAGCCGAGAGCTCTCCCACAGGCTCTCCTGTCGCCCCAGCACGACAGCCGCCAGCGCGTCGTGCAGGGGCGTGCGCTATTCATCAAACTGCCACGCCCTGTTCACATTTTGTTCACCCCGCTGTCATGCCGGCTCACTAGTCTAGACAACTATCATTCATGGCGTGGAGAAGCAGCAATGTTTAAAAATCTGTACCGATGTCTGTCCCTGGTGGTGTTATCACTGGCGTTGATCGCACCGGCGGTCCAGGCACAAACCGTCAAACTGGCGGTCACGGATCTGGTGGGTCTTGAGGAACTGCAACGGGAATTCGGCGCATTCCGGGACACCCTGTCAAAGGCCTCAGGCTACGACATCGAGTTCCTGCCGGTCACCAATCGCACCGCGGCAGTGGAAGCCCTGCGCTTCAAGCAGGTCGACTTTGTACTCACCGGCCCGGCGGAATACGTGGTGATGCAGAACCGGGCCGATGCCAAGGTGGTGGTCGGGTTCTCCCGCCCTGACTACTTTGCGGTGATTGTCACCCTCGCCGAAAGCGGTGTCTCCTCGGTCTCGGACCTTGTCGGCAAGCGCGTGGCCATGGGCAGTGTCGGCTCCACCTCCCGCCACCTGGGCCCCATCCAGGTGCTGGCCGACGGCGGCATCTCGCCGATGGACGATCTCGAACTGGTGCACACCAAAGTGCCGATTCTGTGGGAATCCCTGAAAAAAGGCGACGCGGCTGCTGTTGGTATGAACCACACCGAATTCCGCAGGCTGCGCCAGCAGGAAATGGAGAAGGGCGGCCTGCAACCCGGTGCCTTCCGCGTCATCGCCCGTGGCCGTGACCTGCCGAACGACCTGCTGATGGCGGGCAGCCATGTTGACCAGGAGGTGATTGACCGCATGCGCGACGCCTTCGTTAATCACTCGGACGATCTGATCAACGCCATCGTCAATGGCGGCGGAACCGATGTCGACAAGTACACCGGCATGCGGTTTATCAGCAACATCAAGGACAGCGACTACAACTACGTCCGGTCCATGTATTCCACCATCGGTTTCCCGGAATACTCCGATTTTGTCGGCGACTGAGACCGTCTCATCGGAAGAGGCACTCCCAGCCTCTTCCGAACCCGAGGACAACTTCCAATGACCAGTCTTGCATCACCGCTCTTACAACAGCCCGTATTCAGCGAACCGTCAACGGTGAGCTCGCTGCAAGTGCAGGGGCTGACCAAACGGTTCCAAGGCACAACCGCACCGGTGTTCAGAAACGTCTGCTTCAATATCTACAAGGGGCAGTCGGTGGCCCTGATCGGGGCAAACGGCGCCGGAAAAAGCACCCTGCTGCGCTGTTGCGTGCGGCTGATCGAGCCGGACGAAGGCAACATCCTGCTTTCCGGTGAAACCCTGTCCAGCAAGAGAGGACGCGAACTCAAACGCGCCCGCAACCGGGTCGGCTTCGTGTTCCAGAAACACTGTCTGGTACCGCGGCTGTCCGCGCTGACCAATGTCCTGCACGGCAACCTCGCCCACCGCTCGGGTCCGCGCAACTGGTCCCAGTGCTGGGCCCGGCAGGCGGATCGGGATCGCGCCCTGCACTACCTCGATCTGGTCGGCCTCGCTGACCTCTGGCACAAGCGGTGCGACCAGCTGTCGGGAGGGCAGGCGCAACGGGTTGCCATCGCCCGCGCGCTGATGCAGGAGCCGAGCATCCTGTTTGCGGACGAACCCACCGCCAGCCTGGACCCCAAATCCGGACAGGTCATTATGGAACTGTTTGCGCGACTGTCACGGGCACAGAATCTGACGCTATTTTTCGTATCCCATCACGTTGATCACGCTCTGCACTATGCCGATCGCATCATCGGGCTGCGGGACTCGGAGCTGCAGCTCGACGCCGCCAGCGGAACCGAAAACACCGTCAGCCTGAGAGGCTTCTATGCCTGAAGCGCAGCTTTCCAACGACGGTAAAGCGCCGTTTCCGCCTCGTTTCCAACGCCCGGGCTGGCTCAGCACCGCGTTGTTTGCGCTGTTCCTGGGCTTTTTTCTGTGGTCACTGGCCGGTGCCGGCATGTCCATCCGCGAGCTGGTCAACGGCCTGCCCAATATAGCCACCATCGCCGGCGAGATGTTTCCGCCGTCGACTGACCGCGCCGGGCCGATCATGGCGGCCATTCTGGTCACCTTCCAGATGGCGCTGGTGGGCACCGTGATCGGTGTGATCCTGAGCATACCCATGGCGCTGCTGGCGGGCCGAAACACTTCCCCTCACCCCTTGGTCCGGCATGTGGCCCGCTCGATCATCAGCTTTCTGCGAACGGTGCCGGACCTGGCCTGGGCGTTGTTTTTTGTGGTCTCCGTCGGCCTTGGCCCGTTCGCCGGCACACTCACCATCATTGTTGACACCATCGGCTTCTGTGGCCGCTTTTTCGCCGAGGCCATGGAAGAAGTCGATCCCGGTCCCTCGGAGGCATTGGACTCCATCGGTACCAGCCCCCTCGACCGCATTGCCGTTGTGCAGATTCCCGGTGCCTTGCCCAGCATGATCAACACCAGTCTGTTCTCACTGGAGAAAGCCGTGCGCTCTTCCGTGGTGCTGGGTCTGGTGGGCGCGGGGGGCATTGGTGCCGAGCTGGCGGCGTCCATGGAAATGTTCCGCTACGACCAGGCCGCTTACATCATTCTGATGATCTTCATTCTGGTTTATGCCGTTGAGCATCTGTCTTCCCGCTTGCGGGAACGCCTGATGCACCAGAGCCAGTAAACGCATCCCATTCCGGAGTTTTCCGATGCACAATCCCAGCACACCATTAGACACACCCCGCGCGACCGAAAGCCTGCTGATCGACAACGTCCATGTTCTCACCGCCACCGGATGGCTGCGCAACAGCCGGGTGGAGCTGAGCGGCGGCCAGATCAAAGCCATCGGCGCAGACGTCACCAATACTGCCGCGGCGACCCTGGACGGGCGCGGTGGCTATCTGCTGCCCGGTATGATCGACCTTCACGGCGACGCCTTCGAACGGGACATCACACCGCGGGCCGGCACCACCTTTCCATTGGATCTTGCCCTGGCCGCCAACGATGCCAGTCTCATTGCCAATGGTATAACAACCTTTTACTACAGCATCACCGACGGGTTCGAGCCAGGCCCCCGCAGCCGCGACACGGTGCGCGAGCTTCTGCTCGCGCTCGAGGCGCTGGCCCCGCGGTTCAGCTGTCAGGCGCGGGTGCATATCCGTCATGAACGGGTAAACACTGAGCTTCACGAAGAACTGATGGGCTGGCTCGCCGACGGGCGCGTCCACATGCTGTCGCTGAACGACCACTTACCCGCGTTGGACAACCCTGCCGCCACCGAGCGCTACCTTGCCGGGCTGCGGCGCCGCGTCACCATGGACGAAGCCGAAACCCAACGATTTCTCGAGGGCCTGCAGAACCGGAGAGATCTGGGTGACCGGCAAACCGGAGAGCTGGCGCGGCAGGCGCGGCACGCCGGGGTCAGCCTGTCGTCCCATGACGATCACGGGCTCGACGCTGTGGAGCGTAATCGCGTGCTCGGCACCTCCATCGCGGAATTCCCCATGGATGCGGAAACCGCGAGTGCCAGCCAGGAAGCCGGCGTGGCCGTACTCATGGGCGCGCCCAATCTGGTGCGCGGTGGCTCCCATGTCGGGGCCATCAGCGTGCGGGATGCCATCGAACGGAATCTGGTGAACATTCTGTGCAGCGATTACCACTACCCCAGCCTGTTCGTCGCTCCGTTTGTCGCGGCGGAGCAGGGTCTGCTGCCGCTGGAGCAGGCCTGGAAAATGGTCAGTGAGAACCCTGCAAAAGCCGCCGGCCTCGGCACCAGCAAGGGCCAGATCGCCCCCGGCTTCGACGCCGATCTGCTGCTGTTGAGCCAACTTGACGGCTCACCGCTCTCGCTGCAGGCCACTGTGGTGGCTGGCAGGCTGGTGTTCCGGAGGGGTTGAATGGGCGCGCCTGCCGGCGGCAGGCGCGCCTCCTCAATAGGTTTTGCGCAAAGCCCCCCGCAGTTCAGGGTAGAGATCTGCAGTGACGCGCACGGCCTCGCTGTAGGTCGCCGTGTCGCCGTACCTGGCAGCCAGATACCTGGCCATGGCATCGATGGAGTCGAAGCTGCGGTCGGTATTGCTGCGGATGTTTTCCCAGCCGCCGGAGGCCGCGATCGCCGTTTCCCGTCCGACCTTCTTGCCAATTTCGGCCGTCGCTGCAGCCACCAGTAGGCTACCCAGGCCGTAGGGCACAAAGTCGGCTGCCGCCGCCAGCGCCCCGCCGGCAGCAGCCCCGGCAACGGCCCCCATGGTGGCTCCGATGTTCACCACCACCACCGAATTGACCCACTCGGCAAGCACATCATCACTGGTGTAGGGACTGAGGTATTTGCCCTGGTTGTCCGTCCTGACCAGTTGGGCCAGTTCAGCATCCGACAGCGAACCCACCAGCCCGGCCGGTGGCAGCTGCAGATCGCATCGCATGGCCTCCGCCGGTTGCCCCAGTTCAAAGCAATTTTTCTGAACGTTGCCGGATTGCTCGTACACCGTGCTCCAGCCGTGAGGAATGCCGTTGAGGGAACGCCCCTCCACCATCAGTTCCGAGCCCATGTACATACGCGAGTACATATGGGAGCCATAGGACGCATGGCTGTGCTCATGGACCCAGGTGCTCATGTTGGTAGGCTGTATCATCTGAACAAAGTGAGGACCGGTTTCACGACCCGCCGTATAGTGTCCCTTTGTCTGAAAGTAGCTGGTCATGGTCTGGCCGGGGGCAATGGAAAAACTGAGCTCCATCAGGTGATACACCGGGCCTTCCAGCATGCCGTTGATGGCCTCGCCTTCCATGCGGGTCCGGGTATCGATGATTGACTCGAATTGCCCGGTTTTTGTGGTCATGGTGTACGCCCCCACCGCCACGAACGGGCCGTCCGGCAAGCCATCCTTGCACGCACCCTCAATCAGCCTGGTCTCGCCCAGCTGTACCGTGGTTCTGGTACCGGTCGCGCTTTCGCGAAAACTGTGGAGCGCATCCATGTCCGCCTCAAGGCGTGAGAAGTTGACCAGCCACTGGCCATCGCTGCTCAGTTCACAGCGGGCATCACCGGCCAGGAACCGCTCAGGGTTCGCGGTGATCTGTGCATGCTTGTCGGTCAACTCAGCTTGCAGGCGAACCAGCTCGGGATCATCGAAGCTGGGGGGCGCTTTCATGGTTTCAGGTGAGAAGGCGTAGCTGTTAACGGCGAAACTGCCGGCGAGGACGGTCAATGCAAGCACCACCGGGGAGCGCAGACTGCGACTACTGACGTTCATGGATTTTCTCCGGGTTCAACCCTCCCAAGTGAGGGACAACCCATGAACTATAGTCAGCCTCCGTTCAGCGCACTTGGCAGAAAGGGCCTATCAGCATCCGCCCCCGCACCAAGCATCAGGCGCGGTCGAGGTGCCTGGCCGAAGCGCGCCGTTATTCGCTGCGGGTCAGGCTCGCCACCACTGCCGCCAGGTCGGTCATACCTTTTTCGACCTCCTGGATACCGCTGGCGACATTGGAGATTTCGCCAGAGCTGCGGCGAGACAGGTCGGAGACACCGTCCATGCTGGAGCGCAGAGACCCGATCAGCTGGCTGTTCTTGCCCACCACCGCGGAGATTTCCTCCAGGGACTGGGCGGTTTTGGCCGCCAACTGACGAACCTCATCCGCTACCACCGCGAAGCCACGGCCCATTTCCCCGGCGCGGGCCGCCTCGATGGCCGCATTCAGTGCCAGCAGATTGGTCTGATCGGCCACCGACCGGATGGTGCTGACGATACTGCCAATTCGCTCCGCCTGGGCTTCAAGGTCCCGGCTCACTTCGGCGGCGCTGGCCACCTCTGCCAGGGTCGATTCCGAGGTTTCCACCGCCACCGCCAGGGCACGGTTTGCCTCGGCAGCAATCTGCGAGGTCTCTTCCGAGGTGGACGCGGCGATTTCGGCCGCCTCCTTGGCACTGTTTACCCGTGCGGTGATGTCGGCGGCGAACTTGATGACCTTGTAGACCGTTCCGTCCGCGTCGAGCACCGGGCTGTAAGTGGCCTCCAACCAGATGCTCTTGCCGTTCTTTTCCCTGCGCTCGCACTGGCCGGAGAAGCTCCCGCCCCGGGCCAGTCGGC